>CAZMDM010000171.1:0-7597 GCA_964564775.1 uncultured Desulfonema sp.
TGGTGCCGGCAAGCAGAGTCAATCCCAGCAATGCCAGCGCCCAATATATCATGGCATTCAGTGTTCTGACCGTATTTTCTCTGGCGATATTCATCATCCGGACAGACGCGGAGGTTGCCAATTTTACAGGAATCATCAGCCCCACAGACCAGTTCGGGGTTTTCAGAGGATGATATGCCATATATTTCGATTCGTCTTTGAAAGCAATTTTGCAAATCGCGGATTCACCGAGTGCCATCCGGCGAAGATAGTGATCCAACTCAGGATTTTCTGTATGATTCAGATCAATAATTCCTCTTGCCCGATATGCGGATGGCGAAGAAAGTTCGAATCGGGCATGAGGCGGAGCTCCGATCAGATGAAGCTGGCTGCTGATCAGAAAAGAATAGCCGCCTCTGATCGGCTGATACTGATTGAATTGGGCAATCATGCGGCTGACAGAGACGCTGACGCCGATATAGCCGCAGATCATGCCGCCGGACCATACCGGAGAGATCGCGTCTGTTACCAGATCATACGTCAGAGATAGAGGATGCTGATGAACTTCCGTATATATGGCACTGAAAGAGTTTTGTCTGAAATCGGATGATCGCGGAAAAACAGCTCTTTGGAAATATTGTATTTCTCAGGAAGCAGCAATTCGGAATCTTTGGGAGGATACACAATCAGATTTCCATCCGGCGAAGCAAAATAAATATTCACACAATGGCTGACATTATTGTAAAGACTTGATAGAAATGTTTCGGAAGCCATGTCTTGAATATTATGGTGATCCGAGTGTTCGGATAAAAACACAGCACCGTATTGTGCAGCGGAAACTGCCTGCATCAGTTGCACGTCCAGAGTAGATGCCTGCTGCTGTACCAATTTCTCAATAAATGCTTCGGTCTGCTCCGAAAGAATCCCACTGCTTTCCTCTCCCATAGCTTTGCCGGACCGATCCAGCAGACGCCAAACCACAACCGCTATGCCGATTGTGAACACGCTAATCGAAATCGTCAGCAAGATCAGAATTTTATGCCAAAACAGCAATCCTTTGGGTTGGGTCATACATCACCTGTTCATCAGCTTCATCCATTGCTTATGTGTATCATCGAGCGCCTGATCTGGCGATTTCCTGCTTTCCAGTGCGATTCGGATATTTTTAGCAAGAATATCGATCATTTCTGGAGTATGAGAATGTATTACCCACGGCGTCGCTGCATCGATAGCTGCTTTTGCCGCAATGCTGATCTGCGGGGCAAAATTCCGATATTCTTTTGACATCAGCACCGATATCCGCGTGGGATCGATGCCGCCGTTGATCAGATTGAGTTTCAGCGTGATATCGGGACGAGTTGCAAACAACAGATAGGCTTTAGCAGCTTCGAGATCACGGGCTTTTGCGGAAATTCCCAGACAGAATCCCGCGTTGAGAGCCGGGGAGTGCCGCGTATTTTTTCCTCTGGGCATCTGAACCGCGCCCCAATCTCCCCGAATCAGGGACTGAGCCGGGTCTTCTGCCATAATGCCGATATCAGTCCATTGTTCTGCCATTGCCACTTTGCCGGACAAAAACGCATCTCTGGAAACTTCCCAGTCGGTTTCCAAAGGACTTGGCAGAGCATATCTGCTATGCTCGATCATCGCGGATAATGCCTGTACGGATTCCTTGCTGTTGATAACGGGGTTTCCGTTGTCATCCGTCATTTTTCCGCCGAAGCCGGCAAGCCGGTTCATAAAACTCGAAACGACAATCATCGCGGCACGCGGCGCCATGATGGCGGTTCCGTATATGCCGTTGGCTTTTTCATTTTCCGTGATCGTTTTGGCAATGCTCAGATAATCGTCCCAAGTTTCCGGTGGCTGAAGCTTATATTTTTTCAGCAGAGACTTCCGATAAAACAGCAAATGCGTATCGCCGTCATAAGGAAGCGCCCATCTTCTGCCCTTGTATAAAGAATACGCGTCATAAATGCTCGGAATAAAATCTTCGGGCTTGATAATGCTTCGGTTTGTTTCGATAAATTCGCTCAGATCCGCCAGAACTTGCTTTTCCACCATAGCTCCCAGATCGGCATACCACAGCATAATCACATCTGCCTGCGGCGATGCGGATGAAATATCATTCAGCGTATATCGCAATGCCTCGTCATAATTCAGCACCACATTCCGAATAATCATGCCTCTGTCCTCATATATCCATTTGGCAAGCGCTTCGGCAGCGCGAAGATGTGGCTGATTGGTGAATACGGTAACTTTTCTGCCGGATAGCGGTTCTTCTGCCGATGCCGGAAATGTGAGCATATCCGTCATTATTATCATTAAAAACATATAGATACTTATTTTTTGCATGGAAGCTTTCTCCTTGAATATATCCCCCAAAACATACCCGGATTGCGGCAATCCGAGCCTTCGCTATCATGTCGTTTCACAAGATGTGTATATTTTTCATATCCGATATGACAAGCATTTCGAGTTTCCGAATAAATTGACTCATTTCCTCTGCTTGAGTATTCATTCCTTCGGATGTCGTAGCCAATTGTGTGCTGCTGGCAGTATTTTCCTGCACAACCTGATTCAGGTCAGCCATCACACTATTGATATTCTCGATGATTTTTACCTGCTCATCGGAACTGCTGGCAACATCGCTCATCATTTCGCCGAGTTTCCGAATATCCTCGGCTGCTTTCACAAATGTCTCGTTAACAGATACGACCATATCCGAGCCTTGTTTCACTTTCAATACAGTATTTTCGACAATTTCGGCAGTACTTTTCGCGGCATTACCCGACTGTATGGCAAGATTTCTGACTTCATCGGCAACCACCGAAAAACCCGCGCCGGCTTCTCCAGCCCGTGCGGCTTCTATGGCAGCATTCAGCGCCAGAAGATTGGTTTTGAATGCAATCTCATCAATGGTCTTCATAATTCTCCGGGTTTCTTCGCTTGCCTGAGAAATATCCTGCATGGAACGCATCAGGCAATTGACAGAAAGTTTGGCGTCCGTCATGCTCTGGGAAGAATCTCCGACAATCCGATCTGCCTGTTCCGCGTTTTCCGCGTTTTTCCGGGTTGCGCTGCTGACCTGTTCCAGAGATGAAACCGTCTCCTGAAGTGATGCTGTTTGCCGGGATGTGCTTTCCGCCAGTTGTCTGCCCGCGGCGGAAACATCATCAGCAGAACCCGCCACCTGTTCATAAGTCAGCCGAAGTCCCTGAATCACGGTTTTTAAAGAACGGATCAGAAATTTCCCTTGAAAAAACGATAGAATCATTACAGATACGGCTACAATCAGAATCAACATACTGCCCAGTTTTAGGCGGTCGGAAATTTTTCCGAGTAACTGCTCGATATCCTGATGAGCGCTTAACACAAGCGACTGATCTGTCTTTTCCGTTATAGCGATCAGACGATTTTTTCCGATAGTCATCTCATCTTTTACGGATATGAATGCTGTTCCGACCAGATGACGCCGAATGATCGCGGCTCTGTATTTCTGAACCAGAGCAATCAGTTGTCTGCCATGTTCGGCAATATCCGGATCGGCAGCCATAACGGTTCTCAGTCTCAGAACCAGATCATCGGTCATGGCTAAAACAGGATGGTCTGCTTCCGGCATCGGTAATTCGAAATACCCGTCTCCGAACCTCATCAGGCGGTTGTCCATGCGGAAAAAGCTTTCTTTACACCCGGAAATCACATACGTCAGTTGTTCCAATATCGAAGCATCTTTGCCTTCTATCGTAGTATCGAGAATTTTTTGGGCAACCAGTTCTTCCAGATGATTGAACTGATCCTCAATCATGCTGCTCAGATGTCTGCTTTCTTTTCGGACCGAATTCACCTTCTTGCACTGTTCAAAGACGCTTTGAATATCGGCAATATACTCTTTTAACACACGTTTCAGTCGGAGATCGGAAGTATTTTTCACTGCGGAATCCGCTGTTTTCAAAATCTGCCCGCTTTCCGCTTCCAGAGATTCCTCCTCTTTTCCATAAAATGTGGTGATCAGCAGATGAGTGTCTTCTGTAATGTGGGCAATAGTTCGCAGCATCTGCGTATTGGCAAATATCTGTTGGATATTCTCGTTTGCCAGCGTTGTCAGGCTGGTTCTGACCTGCCGGAATGACAAAAAAACTGCTGCAATGATAAAGCCGAAGACCAGAGCGATCAATAAATTCATCAACAAAAGTCTGGCTGCGATATTATTGTGAAATAAGGAAATCTGCTTCATATTCGACCTTTTCTGACTCGGCTTTGCTGTTTATGGCGCAACTGCGGACTTATTCTTCGGTTCTGACCAATTCGATACCCTGAAGCAACATCGGTTTCGGAACGATACCGAGTTCTTTCATAACCTGCACATTGAGAATGCGTTTTCCATAATGATTTCGGGTAATCGGAATCTGAGAAACCGGCGTTCCCTGCATGGCTTTGAGTAGCATTTCCGCAGATGTCTGACCCTGCTCCTGACCTGTCCGCAGCACCGAGCATAATGCGCCGGCTTTTACCACCTGCTGTTCCGTACCGATGACCGATTTTCCGAATTTTTTGGCAATGATCGGAATAACTTCTTTATCTGTCAGTATCTTGTTGTTCCGGTCTGTGATTCCGGTCATGGTTGACAGAACCAGCGTATCGCTTTGGTCTTTGATCTCCTCGATCATTGCCAATGCCTCATCCAGCGTTTTCGGAAATTTTGCTCCGACGAACTTTGCTGGAAAAGTGGTGAGTTCCGCTTCGATCTGTTTATAATTCAGCGCTCCCACAGGACTTTCTTTAATCATATAGGCGAATGTTCTCACTGACGGAACAAGCATCTGCACCAACGAAAGCGATTCTCTGAAATGAAGGCGTTCCAGCACGCCGGTAATATTCGATGCCGGATATCCGTATTTTTCCGGCTCGGCATTCACTCCGCAGAAGACCACCGGAGTTTTGCTTGTGTCTTTGAGATACGGCAGCACAAGCATTGCCTGAGCATCATCATCTGCAGCGATGACCCCATCGGGTTTGAGCTGCTGAAACAATTCGAAAGCTTCTTTTGCTTTCTGAGAGCCTGCGTTGAAGTTTTTCTTGGTTTCCATGTAAAAGTATGTTATTTCACAGGTATTTTTCAGGACAGGCTCAATCCCTTCTCTGATCTCTCTGCACCATGGGAAATCCTCCTCATAACTCATTACCACCAGCACTTTGAATTTTCTGCTTTCTTCCGCCATAATCGGAGATAATCCGTATGTCAGCATAACCGCCAACAATATGATGAGCCGATAAAATGTTCTTTTCATGTTCATAGCTTTCTCCCGATTCACATCATTTTACAAAGATTTTATTCTGCCCAAAGGCAATCCGGTTACTTCGGCAATCTGCTCTTTTGTCAATACGCCTATTTTCAGAAGATTCAAAGCAGTTTGTTCTGCTTTCTCCTGTCTGCCCTTTTCCAAGCCTTGCTCAAGTCCTTCCTGTCTTCCTTCCTGTCTTCCTTCCTCTTTTGTTTTGCTCTTCAGTTCATCGAGATTGTATTCATCGAACATTTTTGCCCGCTCATACGGAGAAATCCTGTCCTTTTCGATATGCTGAAACACCTTATGTATCGAAGGACTTGCATATTCCGCCTCCTCCACAACCCCGTCCAGACTGTCCTCGATAGCCCGCATCCATTCGCGGTAAGACTGCGGTGTTTCATTATTCATGTATTTCGGGCAGATATAGATGATTTTGTGGGGAATCTCTCCCAGTCCGTTTCCCTTCAGGTCTTTGGGATCGAAATCTATGACGGAAATATCTTTTTTATGCCTGTCTCCCGATGTCAGTACCACCAGCGTGAACACCCTGAGGTTGTGGCGGTAGCTCTCCGAACTTGAAATCTGCTCGAGCAGCGCCTCGCAGTGGTAATGCAGAAAGCGGTCGTAGTGATCCTCGTAACGCTCATGCTGAATATCCACGATCACTCGGTTTTTCTTGTCTTCCGCATACAGATCGAAGCGTGATGCGACCCTGCCGACCGGAGGAGCGTAGATTTTCTCCGTCTCCACATGATCAATTTCGATGCCGATCCCCAGAAAATCCCTCACAAACGCGGTGAAGACTTCGGGATCGCTGAAGGCTTTTTTGAAAATCACTCCGTAACGTAAGGATGCGACCTGTTTCATAACCATATCCTCCTTGTTTATCGCTTATCAGATTCATAACATTCTGCTTTTGCTTTTGCAATCCGATTTCGGACCGATCTTGCGTTTATACTGGATTCACATTCGCTGATAATTTTTTCCTTCCACCATATCCGACAGACGGCTGATAAAAATTTTCATCTCTTCTGCCTGAGCATTCATTTCTTCCGCAACACCTGCGGATTCCTGAGAATTTGCAGCAGTCTGCTGAATAATTCTTTCCATTTCCGATACCGCTTTGTTCACCTGTTCTATTCCGCTTGCCTGTCCCTGCGATGCTGCGGCAATTTCGCCTGCCAATTCGCCAATTCTTTGAGCAATTTCCGTAACACCTTTGAATGACTCATTCGCAGCCCTGACCAGATGTTCTCCCTCATGAATCTTCCGTATGGTTCCTTCGAGCAACACTGCTGTATTTTTCGCGGCTTCCGTGCTTCTGCGGGCAAGATTTCTGACTTCATCGGACACTACGGAAAACCCCGCGCCCGCTTCTCCGGCTCTGGCAGACTCGATCGCAGCGTTCAGGGCAAGAAGATTGATCTGAAATGCGATTTCATCAATGGTTTTGATAATTTCCGATGTCTGCCTGCTGACATCGGATATCTCGGACATCGCTCCGGTCAGACCCGACATCGAGGTCTCGGCATCAGAGAACACCCGATTTGCCCGTTTCATCAACTTTCCGGTCTGTCCCGCATGATCCGCATTCTGTCTGGTCATCGAGGCGATTTCTTCGAGGGATGCCGATGTCTGCTCAACCGATGCCGCCTGTTGTGCCGTTCCTTTGGCAAGCTGCTTGCCCGAAGAAGAAATATGAGTGGCAGCAACAGCTACTTTCTCATAAGCCAGCTTAAGCCCGTGAATTACGCTGCCCAGAGACCGGGAAATCGAGCGCCCTGTCAAATATGAAAACATACTCACTGCCAAAGCAAAAAGAAATAAAATGATAACGCCGGTTTTCAAAGCATCTGTCAGTTTTCGGATCAGTTTTTCCACACTGTCATAAGCAGTTTTTCCGATAGCTTTGCTTTTTTTGTCCGATGTTGCTGCAAACAAGTCTTTTCGGGCATTCATAGCCGATTTTGCTTCTCTGAGTTTTCCGGCTGTCTGATGAAAGCGTATGATCATTTCTCTGTATTTCCGAACTTCGGCAATCAGCTGATTTCCATATTCGACAATGTCCGCTTCGGAAGACGTAAGTGGTTGAAGTTTCAGAAGCAGTTCATCCACCAATACAAGCATCGGATGATCTTTTTCTGTGAACGGCTGTTCGAAATATCCGATGCCGAGCCGCATGAATGTAAGCGTAAGTCTCTGAATTTTCTCGTGCTACACCGGCATCATGTTCGCTCTCTGCTGGATGAATGTCACGTCTTTGTCTTCCATGCTCAGATCGAGTATTCTGTTCGATATGCTGCCTCCTTGACCATTGAGCAGTTTATAAA
>CAZMDM010000172.1:0-9800 GCA_964564775.1 uncultured Desulfonema sp.
GTATCAAGATTGTCTGAAGCAGGCGTAATCAGAAAGGAAAAGATCATGGAAAGCAAAATTTCCAAGGCTATCGGATTGAAATATCAGCCTGTTGCATTGATCCGAACGGACCAGAAATCCGACAATGCCATGCAGTTCAGACAGGGGAAATGGGGCTGTATGATGTGGCTGGTTGCCAATGCGGCAAAAGGAAACAATTCGGTCTGTGATCGGGAAACGTTCGGATGTGTCGGCGGAGGCGTCGGCATGGGATTCGGCAATCAGTATAAAAATTTTCCCGGAGGAGAAGACTGCTTTTCCTATTTTCTGTCTTCGGGCAATGAGCAGTGGGAAAAGGGAAAAGCTGTCGGCGAACAGGTCAGAGCCTTTATGAGCAAAGACATGCTTGATGAATTTATGCACGGAGAACGCTATTTCGAAACGCCGGATAAGGTTCAGAAATTTATCGAATATCTTCCTATGACCGACATTCGGGAAAAATATGTGGTATTCAAACCACTTCGGGATTGATGATCCTGAAATTACGGAGAAACCATGAAGCGCAGATTTGACAAACCTATTTCCCGTTATCAGGCAAAACCTGCGGTACAGGCTGCTTCCGATGAAACCGAGATTCTTCAGAGTCTTCTGCAACAGATTCAGGACGGACATCTCGAAGCCAGAGCGCGCACCGACGGCGTGGAAGGAAAGAGCAAAAAGATTCTGGAAACCGTCAATGGCATCATGGATACGCTCTGTGAACCTTTGGATAAGATGCTGTCTGAAATTCGTCATAACTACGAGGAGCAGTCTGCGGGAAATTACGAAGCCATTATTGACGAAAAGGCGTTTGACGGAATCTGGCGGGAAATGATTCACTATTATAATGAATCGGGTCATCTTCATATTCGCAATATTTTGAAAATTTTAAATATTATAGGTTCTTACGCAGAAGGTGATTTTTCCGAAATTCTTGAAAATCTGCCCGGCAAACAGATGATTGCCAATGAAAAAATGAACCGGATCAGAAGCAATATTCAGGGGCTTATTCTTGAACTGCAAAACATTTCCAATGCAGGCAAAGAGGAAAAATTCAATATCAGGGCAAATGCAGAGCAGTTCAAAGGGGATTATGCCAAAATTCTCAAAGGCATGAATGAGGCGTTGGACAGAGTTTCGGATAAAATGTATCTGTACGAAGCCATCATTGACGCGTTTCCCTTTCCGATCTCCGTAACCGATACGGACATGAACTGGACATTTATCAACCGCGCTTCGGAAGAAGTTACCGGACTCAGGCGTAAAGATATTTTGGGCAAACAATGCAGCAATTGGAACGCGGATATCTGCAAAACAGATCGCTGCGGAATCTCCATGCTCCGGCGCGGACGACTCACCTCCTATTTCAAGCAGCCCGGGATCGATAAAGATTTCCGGGTGGATACTGCGTATATCATGAGCGCAAAAGGAGAACGAATCGGACATATCGAGATTGTTCAAGATGTTACTGCCGAAAATCGGGTCAGAGAATATCAGTCCGAAGAAGTGGAGCGCATTGCCAATAATCTGAAATCACTGGCTATCGGAGAGCTGAATTTCAGCACCAAAGTTCGGGATGCGGATCAGTACACCCGCGAGGTCAGGGAAAATTTCGTGCGGATCAATAAAAATCTCGAAGATGCCCGACTCACTTTGAAACGCATTGCCAAACTCGCCAAAGAAATCGCATCGGGGAATCTGACAGCAACGATTAAAAAACGCTCTGAAAAAGACGAACTCATGTCGCCTTTGGCAGCAATGGTCAGAGGTCTGACCGATATTGCGCTGAGCGTTCAGAATGCCTCGGATCAGGTGGCTGCCGGAAGCCGCCAGATCAGCAGCGCCGCGCAGAATATGTCTGAAACTGCCAATCAGCAGGCAGCCAGTGTGGAGCAGATTTCAAGCTCTATGGAGCAGATGAATGCCACCGTGTCTCAGAATGCGGATAATGCCAAAGAGACTGCGGCAATTGCCGGAAAAGTGGCGGCAGATGCCAAAGAAAGCGGTAAATCCGTATCCGAAACTGTAATTGCCATGAAAAGCATTGCAGATAAAATAAGCATTATTCAGGAAATTGCCCGTCAGACCAATATGCTTGCGCTGAATGCCGCCATCGAAGCTGCACGCGCCGGTGAACAGGGCAGGGGATTTGCAGTTGTGGCTGCAGAAGTCCGAAGACTCGCGGAAAAAACTCAGGCTGCTGCCAAAGAAATTGACAGCTTATCCAAAAGCAGCGTGGCGATTGCGGAAAAAGCCGGGCAGAAAATCGAAGATATCCTTCCGGGCATTCAGAAAACTTCCGATCTGGTGCAGGAAATCAGCGCGTCAAGCTCCGAGCAGTCTGACGGGATTACTCAGGTTGCCCGTGCGATTCAACAGGTGGAACAGGCTATCGGACAAAGTGCCAGCGCAGCGCAGCAGATGGCATCCACCAGCGAACACTTATCGTCTCAGGCACAGGAACTCCGGCGCAAAGCCGCATTTTTCAAAGTCGGAAATCAGTTTCGCAAGAAACAGAATATTTCGGAATCAGCAAAACCGTTTCGTCAGATGTCCGAACAAATTGAAGAGTTGCAGGATACGGTTTCAGAAGAAACAGATATCGGAGAAGACGGTGATTTTGAGCGATATTGAAACTGTCCTTCTGATTCAGTTGGGCGACATCGGTGATGTGGTACTCACTTTTCCTGCGATGAAAGGGCTGCGCGATTTTTTCCCCGATGCAAAAATCATGCTTGCTGTTCGGAAAAAAGCCGGAGACCTGATCGAAAACTGCCCTTGGGCAGACGGAGTGATTCTCATCGATTCGCAGAAACGATCATTGAAAGACGAAATCCTGTATCAATGGCGGTTTTTTTCCGATCTGCGGAAACATAAATTCGATCTTGCCATTGATATGCGGACAGGCACACGCGGAGCAATTCTGGCATTTTTATCCGGCGCTCCGCAGCGAATCGGATTTTACGCGGATGACGGCAAGCTTTGGCGCAATCGCGTGTTCACGCATCTGGCAGATATTGATTATCGGATCGGTCAGTATGTCGGAGAGTATTATTCGGGCATTCTGAATTATTACGGGATTCCGACACAGAGCGGTCTGCCGACCATGCCGATTTCCATTTCAAAACAGAATATTATCAATTTTATGCTGGAGCAGAAAAATATTTCTTGTCATCATCCGTTTATAGTTATACAACCCTTTTCATTGTGGCAATACAAGGAATGGAAAATTGAAAATTATGCCGCTCTGATCCGCCAGATTGATGCTCTGTGTCAGATGCCTGTCATTATTACCGGCTCCCGTGAGGAAGCGGATCGGGCAGATGCCATTGTCCGGCAGGCAGGCGTATCCGAAGTGTATAATTTTGCCGGAAAAACCTCTCTCGGAGAATTGGCGGCATTGTTGAAAGCGAGCCGCCTGTTTATCGGTTGTGACAGTGCGGGCATTCATATCGCGGCGGCTGTGGGAACCCCGACAATCGGCATTTTCGGTCCTTCTTCTCCCGCGTCCTGGGCGCCACGCGGAGATCGTCATATCGTGGTAACGCATCCTGATTTTTCCTGTATTCCGTGCCGGAACAAAGGCTGTGAAAACAGCGGAATCAGCCGATGTCTCGATGAACTGAGTGTTGATAAAATGATAGCCGCCGTCAGATGGCAGATAGAAAGATATTCTGCATGAAAAAAAAATGCTATAAAATTGCCGTTATTGTTCCGAAATACGGATTGGTCGGAGGCGGGGAGCGCTTCGTGATGGAGCTTACCGAGCGCATCGCGTATCAACCGCAATACGAAGTTCATGTCTTTGCCAATCAGTGGCAGAAAATTTCCAAGCGAGTGATTTTTCATAAAGTTCCGATTATCCGATTTCCCAAATTTCTGGCACCGATCAGCTTTGCGTATCACGCCCGAAAGCAAATATCGGAAATGAATTTCGATCTGGTTCACAGCCATGAGCGGGTATTTGACGCGGATATTGTAACGCTGCACAGTGTGCCGCATCGGTTCTGGGTAAAGCATATCCGCAAAAAAATGCTGATGAGTCTGTTCGATCTTGCCACAGAATATGTCGAGCAGTGCATGATCCGCAGCGGGTGCCGATATTTTCTGCCGGTATCCGAACTGACATATCAGAAATTTTCAGAACAATATCGGATTGATGATTCGCAGGTTCAGGTGATTCATCCGGGTGTGGATATCCATCTGTTCAAACCGATCCATCCGAAACTTCGGGAAAATATCCGCCGAAAATTCGGTATCAGCGATTCGGAACTCATCGCAATATTTGTCGGAATGAATTTCGAGGTCAAGGGCTTGGATGCCATTCTTCATGCCCTGTCTGCGGCAGATATTCCGAATCTGAAGCTGCTGGTGGTCGGCAAGGGCAATATCGGAAAATACGAGAGATTAGCCAGAAAACTGAAGATAGAAGATCGTATTCTCTTTACCGGTGTTATGCAAAAAGGGGTTGAAAGCCTGTACAGCAGTTCGGATATGTTCGTCATGCTGTCCAAATTCGACACTTTCGGAATGGTGGTCTCCGAGGCTATGGCATCCGGGCTTCCGGTAATCGTCTCGCCCTGTGTGGGCGCAAAGGACTGGGTAAAAGACGGTGAGAACGGTTTTGTGGTGGACCCCGGCGATATCGGAGCAGTTGCATCCCGATTGAAAATACTTGCCGATGATCGTCAGCGCCAGAAAATGGGACAGGCTGCATATCATACCGTCCGAGATCGGACATGGAATAACATGGCAAATCAGGTATTGGAAATCTATGAATCCGCTCTTTCATCTCTCGTGATCAAAAAATCGGCATCTCCCACATATGATATGCCACCGATTCTCAATGAGTGTCTGATAGCTTCGGAATAAGAAAGTAACACCATTCCGATTGAAAATTCGCAGATTCGATCAGTCTCGGCTTGAATTTCTGACAGTTGAAAACCCTGATGGTTTTTGGATCCTTCAGGGTTTCTTTCCTGCGCCGAATTTTTTAATGAATCTTATCTGATCTGAAACGTCAGCGTAGCCGCGCAAGATTTCTTGTCGCACTCTGTCGCATTCGGATATGGCTTCTCCTGTTTGACAAGCAGAAGCCATGTCCCTGACTTGATCAGCCTGATTTTCGCTACGCCGTCTTTGTCCGTATGGGTGGTGTATCCGAAGGTATTGGCTTCTTTTGAAAAACCGGCATAAGTCCCATAGACGTATGTGCTTGCGGGTTTTCCCTCAAACAATACTTTTACGCTCAGTTCATCACCTTCTTTAAGCGTTGCAGGATCAGCCATCGGTACGATTTCCATCGTATGTCCGAGTACTTTTGAGAACGCATTGCCGCCCGGAGTTCCTACGGTGAACAGGGCTTTGGCATATTTTTCGGAAAAGGTGCATTCGATGACATCTTTGATATCTTTTTTGCTTTTGCCTCGCTGATACCCTTCGGTGGTTTTCGAAAAAAATCCGTTGACCGGCAATGCGACCGCCAAATATGTTCCCTGAGCTTTGAGTGCATCTGACTGATAAGCTGTCTCTCCCTGTGGCGCTGAAGAAATATTTTTGTCGTCAGGACTCAGAAAAAACACTTTTTCAACCCGATCGCGGGTATGAAAGTCCCCGCCGGGAATTGCGAAAAGATGGGCATTTGCCACATTCAGAACTGCGGGTTCGGATGCTTTGGGCGTATAATTCTGCATGACAATCCATGTGTCATGGGCATAGCCTGATGCCGCGCATACTACTGACAGCATTACAACACCCAAAAACATTCGGACATACTTGCAACTGGTTTCAAACATATTTCCTCCTGAAAATATTATATTTCCCTTATCCGATAGGAATAAGGCGGTGTTCGCAAATTAAAAATCAACCGTAAATGACGCATACGCACATAGCGGAAGCCCCGGAGAATAAAGCACGCTGCCACCCGAATAGCTCACGCTGGACGCATATTTTTCATCGAAAATATTGAGCATTGTGAGAGCGAGCGTGTACTTGGGTTTGGCGCCGAAGCGATAGAAGATATTCGCATCCACGGTGTTCCACGAGTCGCTTTCCATCGTATTCGCGCTATCCAGAACAGCCCCGTCTTCGTAGCGATATCGGATCCATCCGCCGAAACCTTGCGGAGCATTGTAACCCAGCTCGACATTGACGATATTTTCCGGCACACCCGGAAGGGTATTTCCGTTGTATGACACCTTGCCTGACGAATAGGTATCGTAGTGAGCATCAATATAAGAGTAATCAGCATGAACATAGCCATAGTCGAACCCATACACATCAAACGACAGCTCGATGCCGTCGCGCGTGGTTTCACCGGCATTCTGATACTCACGGGTAACAGGGTCCTGAATGAAATCATCCGTAGTTTTCAAACGGAACCCGACCAGATTTGCCTTGAAACAATCAAGCGGTTTTACGCTCATGCCCAGTTCATACTGGGTTCTGATCTGCGGGTCCCATTTGTCCTGAGTATATTGCGCCTGTTCGGCAAAACCGGACATCATGGCAAACCCGCGTGCATAATTGCTGAAAAATTCCAGACGATTATCCAGCAGAGAGAGCAGCAAGCCGCCTTTGGGACTGAAAATATCTGTATCCTTCATGGAGGATTTCCGATCATTGAGCAGATGGTCGGTCAGATCACCGGTGAAATGATCGTAACGTGCGCCGAGAATTGCTTTCAAAGGCTTAATGATCTGATAATTGATGTCGGTATAAAAACCGAGCGATTCGAAATCAACATGATAATCTATATACTTGGCACCTTTGTTGCGTCCGTTGCCTGCTGTCAGATACCATCTCTGCCGATCCTCTTTTTCCATCATATAATCGCTGCCGGCTGTGAAACTGAGGCGTCTTCCCCAGACATCGCCGATAAAATTGTAGCTCGCCCCGGTTCCGTAAGCCAGACGGTCGAAATCACGCAGATTGCCGAGGTTTGCGCCTGCTGCCAAACCTTTTTCGGAACTCGCGTAATATCTTTTGAAATTCTGATCGTAGCTCCATATCTGGAATAGTATTTTGGAATCCGCAGTGAGCGAATAGTCCAGATCAACTTTGCCTGAAATATGATCTTTGCTTCCGCCGTTGGTGTCATTGGCAGATTGTTTGGGATCCTCTTCATATTCTTTTTTGTTTATCCACCCGGGCGCATCCCAATCGGAATTGAATCCGCGCAGATTGAGCCGGATTTTCAGATCATCGGTGAGGCGGTGGGTAATCCGGGCAGCAGCATTGAGTTTGTCCCAATCCGAATTGTTCTGATACCCGTCTGTATGATAGGTCAGAAACGAATATACATGGTCTGTTTTTCCATCTTCGCTCGTGAAGCCGCCCACATAATTGCCCTCATAAGTGTTGTAAGCCCCATACAGCAGCTTGACGTGCTGATGATCCACCTTTTTCTGGGTGTAAAAATGAAGAACGCCAGCAGAAGCATAATTGCCGTAGAGCGGAGAAACAGGTCCTTTGATCAGTTCGACTCTTTCCAGTTCTTCGGGATTGACAATGTTGGTATCCGCGTATCCGTCTCCTTCGTTAAGAGGAATACCGTCCAGATAGATGGCGGCATCGGAGCCGTGCGAAATGCTGGTGAATCCGCGCATCTGAAAACTGGCAGCAGTTCCGCCCTGCTTGTACTGTTTCACAGATACGCCCGGAACACGCCCGACGATTTCCAGCGGCGATTCGTATATCCGATTGCTGATTTCCTCATTGGTCAACACTGTCGAGGAACTTGCCTCGAGATTTTTCTGGCTTAAATCGCCGCGCACCACGACTTCTTCGAGTTCATGCTCTTTTGCCGATTCTTTCTCACGGGTTTCCTCCGTATATCCGTAGCCAGCCGATAGCAATATCAGGCTCATAAGCATCACCCACAGATTGCAATTCTTCCATTTCCGTCTTTTCACCCTTCGTTTCCTCCTTGTATTCAATCGAGTCTGCTCTGCCTTTTTGTCCTTCGTAAATACACAACGAAAACCAGATTCAGAATCAGGCTCAGTCCTGCAACGGCTCCGATCACCTTGGACGATTGGGGCGGCGGCTTCAACTTTTCCTGATATACTGCCTGATCCGGTTTTTCCGATACACTGCCGATTTCCGCCTCAACCTTGTGTCCCATGCCGTCGCTGACTTCGATACGCCAAGCTCCTGCAATATCGGGATAAAAAGCGAATCTGCCCTTCCGGTCGGTTCTGCCGTTCTGATACTCGGTTTTCCGATCCTGCGGGCTGAAAACCAGAACCTGTGCATAACTCAGCGGTTCTCCACCGGAATAATAAAACTCGATGACAATCGCTCTGCGGTTTTCGAGGATTCTGTATCCTGTGCCGTGTGCGGATGTGTTTATCGGAAAAAATCCGTGAATCAGAATAGATACAACGATCAGACATAAGATCCGCTTTGTCATATCAGTTCACCCCGAAAACCAGAACCGCACGGATCAGATGCTCGTCATAATCCTCGGTAACTTCTTTGCTTTTCTGTTCGGTACGCACCATCCACACGCCCGGATGCGTGATTTTCACTTTTGCCATGCCTTCTTCATTTGCTTCGGTGAAATAGCAGTATGTGTTCGGATTGCTGCTGAAACCGTCATAAGTGGCATAAACGCCTGCGGAAAGCGGTTTTCCGTCATAAATAATTCTGAAAGTCAGATATTTGCCGACAACTGCTTCCGAAGGATCAGATACCGGAACGATTTCCAGTTTATGCCCGATGACTTTTTTGTATCCGTCATCCGCCTTGCCCACGTTAATCAGGGTTTTGCAGAATTTTTCATATTTTCCGCTCGAAATCACGCCTTGAAGTTCTTTTTTGCCTGCCTGTTTCCAGCCCTGAGTAGTCTGAGACCAGATCATGCCTTTGCGATGCCCTGCCAGAATCACCGTGCCTTGTTTTTTCAATTCGATCATGCCGTCCAATGTCTGAAGCATGTCATTTTTCCGAACACTCACATTGCTCCGGCTGTCTTTTTCGATCAGGGAAATCTCGACTTGTTCCGCAGGTTCTGCCTCTTCGCTGACCATGAACACATGAGATGCAAGCACACTAAAGCCCAGTTTGTGTCCCGGCTCCGCATCAAACTGAACCGGTCTGAGGATAAACTCATGCGCGTTTGCCGTGATGCCGCACAGAAGCAGCACCGCCATTGCCATCAATCCGATAAAACTGTTTCTTTTCATTTTTGTTCTCCTTATTTTAAAATATTGAAAATTAAAAATATTATTGACAAATCTCCGTATGTCAGTTAAAAATAAATAAAACCCGTCCGCATTTTTATGCAGCGTGTTTGAGGGAAGACCGCGGATATCCGTTGGCTGCGGGGATGGCGATCTTCCCGACTTCCCTTTTTGGAAGAAGGAGACCTGCGAAATAAAAAACGCCATGAAAGAGAAGACCGATTTGGGGGTCTTACACCTTCATGGCGTTATAATCTTTTGATTTTTAAATAAAATTTATGATGCTACGGGATACATTCCCTGAATTTTTTAGAAACTTCTTTCATACTTTCTTTTGGATGTCAAGGGATTTTTCATATTGTTCTTTTAATCAATATAAGGCTCTCCGGTCAATACTTCGGACTTTTTTTCATCTTCAAGACTTACGCAGGTTCTGCAAGGCTCTTACGAATCTGAAAAATATGTCCTGAAGCCCTAAAATTTATTTTGGGGACGGAACTTCGGAAAGTCTCATGCGATTGCTCTTGCTACAAGTCCGAAAAAACAACAAAAGGCTTGCCGACACAGCAAAGATGATGTATGAAACAAACAGATTGA
>CAZMDM010000173.1:0-5348 GCA_964564775.1 uncultured Desulfonema sp.
TGGTATGATGCTGATATGCCTCATCATCAAGATTCATGATAAACACGCAGGCAGATGCCAGATCATCCACATGGAGAAATTCACGGCGCGGCGTTCCGGTTCCCCACAAAATGACTTCGGAGCCGGATCTGAGCATATTTGTTATATCTTCAGGAATCTGCCCATAAGTAATTTCGTCCTGGCGGATGCCTTCCCAATTGCCTTCGGATGCGAGTTTTGCCAAATGAAACTTGCGGATCATTGCCGGAAGAACATGCGAATTCTGAAGATCATAATTGTCATTGGGACCATACAGATTGGTCGGCATCACCGAGCGAAACTTCGTGCCATACTGACGATTGTAGGATTCGCAGATTTTGATTCCGGCAATTTTGGCAATCGCATACGGCTCGTTGGTCTGCTCCAGATAGCCGGTGAGCAGAGCTTCTTCTTTCATGGGCTGAGGTGCATTTTTCGGATAAATACAGGAGCTTCCCAGAAATAACAGCCGCCTAATCCCAGCCTGATATGCCTCGTGAATCACATTGGCTTGAATCATCAGATTCTGATAAATAAATTCAGCAGGATAGGTATTGTTCGCATAAATACCGCCGACTTTGGCTGCTGCCAGAACCACATAATCTGTCTGCTGAGAACGAAAAAATTCCCGAACTGCTGCCTGATCGGTCAGGTCCAGTTCTTTATGGGTTCGGGTAATGATGCGCTCGCATCCGTAGGCTTTTAATGCCCTGACAATGGCAGATCCGACCATTCCCCGATGCCCGGCTACAAACACAGACGATTGAGGCGTCAATATCATCAGCTAGTCTCCTGCTTTCAGGGTCAGGGTGTAATAATTTTCTTTCTTGTAAAATGTCTGTTTGACCGAATAGTTGCGATTCGGAACCATATCCAGAACCACTCGGAGTTTGGACGGAGGACCTTCGTGAATGCCGACTCGGATTTTTTTCAGATAAGTTCCGTTGACATCTATGTTCGGTTTGATCCGCTCCGCGACTCTGGTGTCCGGGAAATCACACACGATTTTGGGCGTATCTTCTTCTAATACAAAGGTTTTTGGAGGGTAAAAACCGCCAAGAATAAAAGTGATCTTCTCTTCGCCCTCTGCTGTTTTTTCCACTCTGATATCCTTGACTTCTTTGAAACTTACAGCTTTGGTGGAACTGTCCATCGAAAAAAGACTCTGATGCGACCAGCCCGTCTTGCCGTCCTGCGTTTTCAGATGGTACCATCCGTCTCTGTCTTCGATAATGGATACGGTGTCGCCTTTTTTCAGCTCGAATTTGATCGGCGCATCCTGAGATGGCTCGCTTCTGACTCTGCCAGTGCTGACTTTGAGCGTTGTCATTTTCTCACTGTCATCGGAAGTTTTGGGAGCAGCAGCCGGCTGTTCGGGTTTTGTTTTTTTATCTTCGGTTTTAGCGGGTTCTTCCGATTCTTCGGACACTATCGGCGCCGGAGTCGGTATTTTTTTGACAACCGAGGAAGGTTTATCTTCAGTTCCTGTCTTGCTGGATTGTGAAGCATCTTCCGAAGACTTTGCCTTTTTATCCACATCATCGGAAATTTTCTTCAGCGCTTCCGCTTTCTTATCCGCAGGAGACTCGCCCAGACTGTCTTTATGCAGCCATCCGATCCGCTTATCTGCAAGTCTGACCGCGTACCAGTCGCCCTCCTGATCGATGACATTGACCTTGTCGTCTTTTTTCAGGGTATCGGTTACAGTTGCTTTTTTGTCGGGCTTCGAATACAGATTCGCGCTGGCAGATTTGATGATTCTCTGCTCGGCAGCAGAGCAAATTACCGTCATCATCATAGCGATCAGCAGAACAGAAAATCTTACATATCCTGATTTCATTGCGTTTCCTCCTGAGTTATGATTTATCGTCTTGTTTCAGCTTGTCATCCGATACCAACTCTCCGGTATTGGCAATCACCTGAACGCATCGGTCATCATACAGACAGATCATGCCGTAATCTTTGACATTGGTGATTTCCAAATCCGGCAATCCGTGAATATACAGCCATTCCCTCACCGGTGGAATATGCTCTTCCACAGACGCCCGCGCCGTAAAAATTTTGACCTGAATGCCTTGTTTCAGCCATTGCCTGACACGCGCCATCATCGCAGGAATCGGCTCTCCGATATGATTGGGTCCTCGCCATTCATCATAATACGCCAGCGTGCCGTCCAAATCAACCCCTATCCAGCCGTTCACGTTTTTTCTCCTTTGGACGGCAGATCGCTTTCGGTTGCCGTAGAATTCAGAGTTGACTGCGGTTCTATCGCCATCAGCTGCACTTCATCGGAAGCAATAATCTGATGTTCCGTGCCTTTGGTGATGACGGAAAATTCCCCTTCATTCAGTTCCAGTGTTTTATTTCTGAAGCGGAGCGTGAGTTTGCCTTTCAGAACCAGATATAGTTCATCTTCGTTCTGATGATAATGCCAGTCGAATTCTCCCCTGAGCTTGATCAGCTTGACGCTCTGGGTGTTGAGACGGGCAACGGCTTTTGATTGCCAGTATTTATCGAATGTACGAAATCTTTCAGAAATATTGACTTTTTCCACAACTGACTCCTCCTTCAGAAATAAAAATATCCGAATACGCCTGCTTCCGTATAAGCATGTTCGCCGGTTTTTGTCCATGACAAATCGAGTCGCAATGCGGTATTGCGGCTCATGCTGACGTGCTGGGATAAGGATAATTCGCTCTGATGATACTTTTCCTGAACCGCAAAAAATAGCTGTCTTGCCTGAACATGCAGTTTCCAGTTTTCATTGAAACGCTTCAATATGCCGGCAGACATGCCGCCGCCCACAGCATAGCCCTGTTCCAATTTTCCGCCGAGATCGAGTTCAGCTTCGGCAAACAGATAGCTCAGCCCCGGAATCGGATGATACACTGCCATTCCGCCGCCGGTATTCAGACGATACAAAGTGCTGTCTTCGCCATCGGTAAATGACCTTCTGAAAAATCCGGTATTGACTTTCCACGAATAGGGCTTGAAAAAGCGATCTCTGGCAGATACGGACATAATATCAACAAAGCTGAGATTTTCCAAAACGAATTTTTGATCTTCTTCATAATATCTTAATTTGGTATTGAAAAACTGAATTTGATTGCCATCTCTGCGGCTGTAATCCGAATCTGTCATATCACAGAATACCGGACGAACCGCGAATTCCGTGAATACACTGCCATCGTGAACCCCGACACCGATCCCCATCCGCGCAGATTCATGGCTTTCATCCGGCGCGGTCGGTACCGGAACCGCATCATCGCTTTCTTTCTGCCCCAGTTTGCTTCTGGTACTCAGCAATTTCAGAATCATGGGCTGATAATTGTCCAGCGTCATTTCTTTTTTGGCATACAGATATTGAACATATTCGATGCTCAGATCGAGAATTTTTATTTTTTCCTCATTACTAATGTTAAGATCAGCAACTGCCTGAGGTTCTGCTCTGTCGTGAATCATATCCAAGGCAAATTTCTGATGCTCTGCTGACATCAATGATATTTTATGTTGTATTTTTGATGCCTTGGATGGTCTGTAATTCACATCCTCAACCAAATGTTCCTGCTGCATTGCCCGAATCATATCAATCGGCAATGTCCATCCCGGAAATTTTTCGATCAGATGCAGAGACGGAACAGCAGCTTCGATCAGAAACAGAAGATTGAACGAGCAGTTTTCATCGAAAAAATAATATTCCGAATAAATATCGCGTATTTCCCATAAATGTCTGAGAAGACGCATGACTTCTTCTTTTCTCAGATTCATCGGATATTCCCAGATATCGCGCTGACTGATGTCGCTGTAATCCTGAAGCTCCTGATAATAGGGTTGAATCGAATAATATCCCTTGTAATATCCGAACAGTCCTTTGAGGGCAAAGACCAGACCATTGGTTTCATCGGTAATCGC
The DNA here is from genome assembly GCA_964564775.1 of uncultured Desulfonema sp. GTDB lineage: Bacteria > Desulfobacterota > Desulfobacteria > Desulfobacterales > DYRC01 > DYRC01. The sequence goes on from CAZMDM010000173.1 coordinate 3,931, forward strand.
GGAATAATGAATCGAAGGAAAGAGCAGCGGGCTTTGGGTTTCGGTCTCGATATTGATCATAGTATGACCGAACATCGAAGCCGGGCTGTTCATAAAATAGGTCGGAAACACCAATACCGCCGATACAGGCTTGATATCTCCGATCACCCTATCGAACTCTTCGCAGGAGGAGTATGGCAGCTTAGACGAGTCCATATCGAGCTGTTCTTGCAACCATGAATATCGTCCCAAAAATTTGCATACCGCATGATCTTTATTATTCTGAGCAGGGGCAAACAATGCCCGTATCGTGGCTTCCATCTCGGCTTTGGGATCGGTTTTTCCGGTTTTTGCCAAAAAGAACGCGGGATCATCCACGAAGCTTTTTATACCGAAAAAGCTTTTTTTATAATGCAGTAAAATCTGCCAATACCGGTCTTCATACAATTTGCGACTCATCGCTTTCTCAATCAGATCATTGAGATAAGCCGAATCTTCCGCACGGATGCTTTGTGCAAAAAGCAAAAAAAGAGATACGGAACACAAGAATATCCCGTATCTCCGCCATGATATACACTTAGATGTGTTCAATAATTTTTGCAATATTTTCAACAACTTCTTTGTGAGTTACTTTGGAAGACGGATAAATTTTGTCAAAATTGCTCTGAAGCGCGGTAAAAAATACCGGACGTTTTTCACTCGGCATATTGATCAGTTCTGCCAGAGCGTTCAGAGTTTCGCCTTTTCCCGATGCAATATCCGCAGCCAGATTGTCCATGTTTTCAGAAATAAAGAGATTGACTTTTTCATTTTGAACAAAATTGTCGGGACGGTCGCAGCCCAGAGTTCCGGTGCTGATTCCGAAGGTCTGATTGCCGAATGTGCCGTTTGTGGTTGCCGCAGCGGTCTGAGACATCAGTCCGTCATATCCTTCGAAAATCATGGATCCGAGTCCGCATCCGCAGTTGGCACGCGCTCCGCGTGCATACGCGGAACCTGCCATCACCAATACACTTACCAATACCAATGCCAATACTTTTTTCATCCCAAAGCCTCCTCCTTCATTCTAACAGTTGATATGATTCTCCCTTGTCGGGAAGAAAAGCTGTTTCAGAAATCCGATGATTATCGCAATAATAATCTAATATTATCCGTGAGTCAAGTAAAAGACTGTAACCTTGCCTTGAAAGAAAACTCGTTTTGATGTAATACATTTATCTAAGGATATACTTATAACAATGGTTCGGACACTTTTTTATAACCTACTGTTTATACATAAATTTCAATTCTTGCAGTTTAAGATAACGGATCATGTATTTTCAATAGGTTATTTGGCATTGCAGCCTTATTTTTAAAACACTGTCCGAAGTATTTTTATAAGATAAAGTCTTTCTCTTATCCCCCTCTGACTCTTCCTACGATCAACTCTTTGTACTCTT
>CAZMDM010000174.1:0-14018 GCA_964564775.1 uncultured Desulfonema sp.
CGGTCTGCCATAGTCAATGCTTCTTCCTGATCATGAGTTACCATAATCGTGGTAATGCCTGTCTGCTGCTGAAGTTTGCGAATTTCTCCCCGAAGCATGACGCGCACTTTGGCATCCAGTGCGGACAAGGGTTCATCGAGCAGCAGCAGATTCGGAGAAAGCGCGATGGCTCTGGCAAGGGCAATTCTCTGCTGCTGTCCGCCGGAAAGCTGTGCGGGATATTTTTCCCCCATGCCTTTCAAGCCTACCAGTTGCAGCAGATCACTTACCCGATGTTCGATTTCCTCTTGCTTTATCTTCCGGCTTTTGAGTCCGTAGGCAATATTCTGTCGGGCTGTCAGATTCGGAAAAAGCGCATACGACTGAAACACAATGCCGACATTGCGTTTGGATACCGGAAAACCGGACATGTCTTTGTTTTCGACAAGAACCTGCCCGGTATCCTGTTTTTCAAGTCCCGCAATCACGCGAAGCAGAGTGGTTTTCCCGCAGCCGCTCGGACCGAGAACAGAAATAAATTCGCCCCGTGCGGCTTCGAAAGACACATCTTTCAACGCTGTGAATTTTCCGAATGTTTTGCTGACATGGCGAACACTCAGATACTTGTCATTTGGATTTGGCTTCGCTTTTTGCATCATAACGGTTGGTCCATTTTTCCAGTATGGCGGTACGGTTTTTGGCAGCCCACTGCAAATCGTTTTTGATCAACTGCTTTTCGGGATTCTGAGGATAGCCTTCGGGAATCGGCGCTCCTGTGTTGTATGCGGTGATCGGATAAACTTTGGCATATTCCTTCATCACCGGCTCACTGATTGCCCAGTCCAGAAAAGTTTTCGCAGCTTCTTTGATAACAGGTTTTCTGATCAGCGCATTGGCTTCCACATCCCAGCCCGAACCTTCTTTGGGAAAGACCGTGAATACCGGCTCTCCTTTCTGCTTCTGCATAATTCCCCGAGACCCGAAGGAAATTCCGATGGGCACTTCACCGGAGCCCGCCATTTTGCAGGGTTTCGACCCCGAATGGGTATAGCGGGCAATGTTTTCATGAAGTTTATCCAGATATGCCCAGCCCTTTTCCTCGCCCATCATCTGTAAAATCGCAGATACGGTCAGAAAGCCGGTTCCCGAAGAAGCAGGGTTCGGCATGACGATCTGATTTTTGTAAACCGGCTTGATCAGGTCTTCGAAGGATTCGGGCATGGGAAGATTCAGATTTTTGCTTTCGACCGTATTCACGCAAAATCCAGTCATCCATGCTTTGATACCCACCCAGTGCGGCTTTTCCTGCGGATCGCGGAATTCTGCTTTGACTTTTTCCAATCCTTTGGGTGCATATCCTTCCAGCATCCCCTTCTGATCACAGACCAGCAGGCTGGTAGCAGCAGTCCCCCACACCACATCAGCTTGGGGATTGTCTTTCTCCGCAAGCAGTTTTGCAGTTATGATGCCTGTGGAATCCCGGACAATCTTGACCTCGATAGTCGGATGAGTGGTTTTGAACAATGCCATGTATCGGGGGATTTCGTCATCTTCCAACGCCGTATATACCAGAATTTCTTCGGCATACGAGCAGGTTACGAAAAAGAGTGCTGCAAATGTCAGACACAACATTGCCGTTTTTGAGAGAGTAGCAATTTTTTTCACGCTGAATTCCTTTCCTTTATTTTGTTTTTCAGATTATAATTTTTATCAAGCTCGTGTTAGAAATATGTTACGCTATTGTTAGAATATTGTTAGCTGGATTAAGAAAAATTTCATCGTTTTTTAATATTCTCCTAACACTTATTTCATATCCTTTTCAATAATCCTGACTCATCCGATTACAGAAAGGAAATACCCATGACTTCCATACTGAATTTACCCGCGCTTGCTTACCATACTTACTATAAAAGATAGCTATGGACAGCAAGATTATTGGCAAAGCTAATCTGAGATTCCGTCTGCTGACAGGAATTCTGTCTGTGATTGTTTTATCTTATATTACTAGCATTTTATACAGCACGCATCGTGGCATGATCTTGACAAAGGACAATGCCGAGCGGCTGGGGCATGAGATCGTCAGCCGGTATGCTGGCAATATCGGAACTGATATCGAACATGTGATTGCGATCCTGGAATCAATAGCGATTTTATCTGCACGCGTGCGGGAACAGAAATATCCCGATGCCCATCTGTTTCTTTCCCGGCTGATGAAAGATATTTTGGAGGAAAAAATCAAAAGGGAGATTATTATCGTGTTCCGATAACAACCCGCAAGCCGTATGTAACTCCGCCAGTTGAATATCAGATTTCGGGAAAATTTCAGACAGTGGTCAGTCTTTGCAGACCTGTTCTGATAGATGGAAAAGCTGTCGGTGTGGTGGGCGCTGATTTTTCAATGCAGCAGATCGCAGAGTTGATCGCCAAGGTTCATCCTATCAAAAACTCGTATGCGTTTCTGTTGACAAAAAACGCCGAAGTGCTGATGCACCCAAAAAAAGAATACATCGGAAAAAATGTCGTTGAGCTTGGTTATCCCGAATCTGTTGCCGAAGCTCTCCGAAACGGGCAGGAACTGTCTCTGATCCGCAATAGAAATCAGACACCGATTTCCCGTTTCACCACGCTGACAATCTCTTCGCAGCAGCGGCGGGTTTCCTCGATGGTCGGAGCCTCGATCATGACTCGGCAAAGCGGCTGGGTTCCCGAATATCGGACCAAAACTCTGCCTCGTTCTCCCAATTCTTGTTCCACGCGATCAATTTCCGCTTTGATGGCGGGAATCGTGTCAATATCCGGCTTCCGGGAAACTTCGACATTGAGCAACATCTGCGGATAGCTCTGCATGACCTGAGACAGTTCGGACAAAGGCTTACCTTCGATGATTATGGCTTCCACCACTCTGAGCGCCGTCAAAATGCCGTCTCCGGTGGTGTGATGTTCCAGAAATATCGCATGTCCCGAATCTTCGCCGCCGACCACCGCGCCGGATGCCAGCATCTGCTCCATGACATAGCGGTCTCCCACATCTGCCATAAGATGCTTAATTCCCATTTCTTTCAGCGCGATTCTCAGCCCGATATTGCTCATCACCGTACTGACAAGCGTGTCATTTTTCAATCTGCCTTGTTTCTTCAAAAGCTTGGCGCATATTGCCAATATCTGATCCCCGGAAATCACTTTGCCGGTGTGATCCACCGCGATCACTCTGTCTCCGTCTCCGTCAAAAGCAAATCCCATATCTGCCTGATGTGAAATCACAGCTTCCTGCAAGTGCTTCGTATGCTGAGAGCCGCAATCATCATTGATATTTTTGCCGTCAGGAGAAACAAACAGAGATTGTAGCTGAGCGCCGAGTTCTGTAAATATTTTCGGAGCGGTCTGATAGGTCGCACCATTGCCGCAATCCAGAACGATCTTCATCCCGCTCAGATCGCTTTTCAATGTGGATTTGAGAAATGCGGCATAATTTTCAGAAGCATTTTCAAGTGAATATATTCTGCCGATATTCTGATCCGAAGATGCAGGCGCATCGTCAAGAGCAATATTTTCGATTTCGGTTTCTTCAGCATCCGAAAGCTTGAAGCCATCGCCTTTGAAAAGCTTGATGCCGTTGTCATAAAACGGATTATGCGACGCGGAAATCACCACACCGGCGGCTGCATGATGCTTTCGTGCAAGATAAGCAATGCCCGGCGTGGGAATTACGCCTGCCAGATACACATTCATGCCGACAGAGCTTATTCCGGCTGCCACTGCATGTTCCAGCATATCGCCGGAAATCCGGGTATCTTTGCCGATGATGATCGAAGCATGATTATTCTGATTATTTTTGAAGAAATATACCGCAATTGCTTTTCCCACTTTCATAGCCATTTCCGGCGTCATGGGATAAGTATTGGCAAGGCCTCGGATGCCGTCTGTTCCGAAGAGTTTTCCCATATTTTGAATCCCGATCTGTTATACCAGTTCTTTCCAATTACTTAAAAGCCTTGTTTTAAATCGTAAAAATATATCTTCGATTTTTTCGATACCGATACTTAGGCGATCCCAGTCAATCATAAACCCATATCCGTGATGAACCACATGTCTGAATTTGCGAAACCCGGTCAGATCAGCCTTCAGAGATTTATCAAACAATGCAGGTAAAGACTTTTCAGTCGGTGAGCAAAAGCGGTTGAATAAATCTATATGCCAAGTATCTGTTTTAGGCAATTGAATATTATAATACTTGCTGATTCGTTTCAGAATATTTTCAACACCCGTATAAAATTGTGCCAGATAAGCGGATGCAGCGGTTTTTTCCCAGTTATTGACATCTCTGTCTGAAATATTTTCGGACAGAGCTACGACATCCTTAACGATTGTCTCCATAAATTTAAGTTCAATGCTAATCTCTTCAAGCAGTTCCGCGAATGTCATAAAGCACTTTCCCTCTGACTTCGATTAAACGGGTAAAATCATTGGAAGGAGTTAAGGGAACAATATCTATCGGAATATGCAGTTCGTTTTCGATCTCTCCTGCAAATTCATATAATTCCCATCCCGGAATCCCATCGCAAGCCAGATCAATATCTCCGGCATCTGACGGCGTTTCCGTATAGCTCCCGAACATAATAACGCGTGTTGCACCGTAATGTTCGGATATTTTGATGATTTTTTCAATTATACCCATATCTTATATCCACAGATTCCAACCGGGTTATTCCGAAGAGATTCAACTTCAGCATCAAAGTCGTCTGCATGGCTGAGGATAAATTCCTCTCCATTCATATCCTCATAAATCCGTATCAATAATCCTTCTTCACCCTCTCGAAATCCCGTTTCTCATCCCGGCGTTTGATGGTTTCCCGCTTGTCGTAACTATGCTTGCCTTTTGCCAGAGCAAGCAGCATTTTCGCTTTTCCGTTTTTGAAATAAAGTTTTAACGGAACCAAAGCAAAGCCTTTTTCATTCACCTTGCCGATCAGCTTTCGGATTTCATGATTATGAAGCAGCAGTTTCCGCACTCTCAGGGGATCATGATTGCCGTAATACGCAAACGGATACGGGGAAATATGCATCTGATGGACAAACACCTCTCCGTTGACGATCTTGGCATAAGAATCTTTCAGGTTTGCCCGTCCGAGCCTCAGCGATTTGACCTCTGTGCCGAGCAGAACCATTCCGGCTTCGTATTCGTCAATAATATGATAATCATGTCTGGCTTTGCGGTTTTCCGCAATATGTTTTGTATGGCTCTTTTCCACAACCTTCTCCTATCTTCCGTAAATCTTATCTGCAACAATATTTCCATAAACTTCCTGAACCAGCGCGCTGACCTGATCCGCAGTGGCAAGTTTCATCGCTTGTCTGACAAACTCCTGAGTTTCTTTGAGATTCAGCGACCGCACCATGCTTTTGACCGCAGGAACGGACAGAGGGTTCATGCTCAGTTCGCAGATGCCGAATCCCAGCAGCATCGGCAGATATACCGGATCACCCGCCATTTCGCCGCACATACACAGCTTGATGCCCTGATTTTCAGCCACATCGGATACACTTTTCAACATCCGCAGTATCGCGGGATGAAGCGGCTGATACAGATAATTGACATACTGGTTGCCGCGATCAATTGCCAGGGAATACTGAATCAGATCATTGGTGCCGATGCTGAAAAAATCGACTTCTTTTGCCATCAGGTCTGCCAACACCACCGCAGACGGGACTTCGATCATCATGCCGGTTTCGATATCCTGTCTGAATTTTTTACCTTCTTTATCCAAAGATTCGGCAGCCATTTCCAAATGTCGTTTGGCTTCGATAATCTCTTCGACACTCGAAATCATCGGAAACATGATTCTCACATTCCCGAATGCGGAGGCTCTCAAAATGGCTCTGAGTTGGGTTCTGAACACTTCCGGCTTTCGCAAGCAGTAGCGGATGGCTCTCAGTCCCAAAGCCGGATTCTGTTCCGCCCGATGAGCGCTTCTGGCAATGGCTTTGTCTCCGTTGATATCCAGAGTGCGGATCGTTACCGGGTGCGGATTCATCACTTCCACCACATCGCGGTATTTGTCGAAAAGCTCGTCTTCATCAGGAAAGCCCGCTCGTCTGAGATACTGAAATTCTGTGCGATACAAGCCGATACCATCTCCGCCGTTGTCTCTGACAGCCACCACTTCTTCGGGAAGCTCAATATTGCCCAATACCTGAACATGAATGCCATCCAGCGTATTTGCCGGAAAATGACTGCGCCGCGCCATTGCCGCCCGCCGAAGTTCGTATTTGATATTGCGCTGAACAAACCGCACCAGCGTTTCTTCGGAAGGATGCACGATCAACTCTCCGGTAATGCCATCCACTACGATCAGATCATCGTTGCGGATCATGGTGCTGGCTTTGCCCAATCCGAATACCGCAGGAATCTGAAGTGTCCGGGCAATGATTGCCGTATGGGAGGTCATACCGCCTCCGTCAGTTACAAAGCCCATGATTTTTTCCAGATTGATCTGGCTGGTTTCCGCAGGAGAAAGGTCTTCCGCTACCAGAATCACGCGTTTGTTGATATACCTGATCTGGTTGTATTCCGCGCCGACCAGATGCCGCAGAATACGGTTCGAAACATGGGTAACATCCTCGGCTCTTTCCCGCAGATACGGATCCGCCAACTGTCGAAAGGTTGCCAGAAGATCAGATACCACATTTTTCAATGCCCATTCCGCGTTGATATAATCTTTTCCAATCATATCCAAAGACTTATCATAGATCATCTTGTCCTTGAGCATGATGATATGGGTTTCGAGAATCGCGGTATTTTCCCGAAAAGAACTTTCGGCAATCACGGATTTCAGATCGTCTTTGGCTTTTTCAACAGCAGTCTTGAAGCGTTTCCTTTCGGATTCGATATGCTCCTCACTGATCTGATATTTCGGTACCACATCCACGCCTTCCCGATCCACCAGATATGCTTTTCCGATACATATTCCCGGAGAAGCACCAATGCCTTTCAAGACGATTTCCTGTTTTTCCGTATCCGGCATATTCTTTTCCTTATTCCCCGAAGCCGCTTTCCACAAGCTTCAGAATATTATCCAACACATTGCTGTCCGATTCCGAACGGACTCTGAATGTAACCGTAGTTCCTTTGGGACAAGCTAGCGTCAGCATATCAATAATGCTTTTCGCATCAGCTTCTTCACCATTTTTGATCATCCACACATCGGATTTGGCATTCTGAGCAATGGCTGCAATTTTTGCCGCAGGACGCGCATGAAGTCCGAGCGGATTGACAATCACCGCTTCTTTTGCAAGCTCTTCCGACACCTTTGAAACTCCTATGGTCAGCAGAAATATCATTTACACTGAAATCGGATATTTTTATCAGCATCGGGCGGCAATTGTCAATGGAATATGAAACCTGTAACAAACCACGCATATCCAAATCGGAACCCGAGCCTTCATCACATTTCTCTTCTACGGCTTATGAATACAGGCGGGGATTCCAAGATAATCGTTGTTAAATCAGATAGATAATCTTTGAGGAACATGTTCGATTTCATGCCCTGCCTGCAATTCTTCAAAAAGAGCTTCCCGAAGTTTCAGTTCTCTGTCTATCAATGTTTCCCGATATGCGCGGCTTCCCACCGCTTATCCATAAAATACAGAATCGGAACCGTCATCCGGGAAAAGAGCAATGATGCGACTTCACCTGCCATCAGAGATATCGCAAGTCCCTGAAATATCGGATCGAACAAAATCACGGATGCACCGACCACGACTGCCGCCGCCGTCAGCATCATGGGACGGAATCGTACCGCGCCCGCGTCAATCACGGCTTTGTCCAACGGCATTCCTTGACTGATCCGAAGTTCGACAAAATCCACGAGAATAATCGAGTTGCGAACCACAATGCCCGCGCCCGCGATAAATCCGATCATCGAAGTTGCGGTGAAAAACGCGTTCATGCCCCAATGTGCAGGCAGAATCCCGATCAGTGAAAAGGGAATTGCCACCATGATGACCAGCGGCGTTGAAAACGACTGAAACCATCCGACCACCAGCACGAAAATCAGCACCAGCACAATGGCAAATGCCAATCCCAAGTCCCGGAATACCTCATAAGTAATATGCCATTCGCCATCCCATTTCATGGAAAACTTGCGGTCGCTCTCCGGCACATTGCGGGTGAACTGCTCGATTTTGTAGCCTTCGGGAAGCGTGATGGCATCAATCTTTTTCTGAAGCTCCAAAATCGCATACACCGGGCTTTCCTTGACTCCGGCAACATCGCCGATCACATAGACCACCGGCATCAAATTTTTGTGATAAATGCTGCGATCATTTTGGGTCTGCTTGTAGCTGACCAGCGTGGAAAGCGGCACCAGATTGCCGTCTTTGGATGCCAGTTTCACAGAGGCAAGGCGCTCGATGCCCGCACGGGATGCCAGTGAGGGTTTGAGCAAAACCTGAACATCTTCTTTTTCACGCGGCTGATGCAGCAGTCCCGCAGGCTTTCCATTCAAAATCATATCCAGAGATTGATTGATCTGCGCGGCTGTAATGCCGTTCAACGCGGCTTTTTCTTTATCAATTTCGATCAAATAGCGCGTCTGGTCTTCTTCCATGTACCAGTCCACATCCACGACACCGGGAGTTTCTTCCAAAATCTGACGGATTTTCAAGGCAAGTTCGCGCTGACGATCATAATCGGGTCCGTAAATTTCAGCCACCAGTGTGGATAAAACCGGCGGTCCCGGCGGTACTTCCGCTACTTTGACACGAGCCTGATATTTGTCCGCAATGGCTTTGAGCGCGGGACGCACCCGTTTGGCAATATCGTGGCTCTGATCTTTGCGCTTGCCTTTGGACGCGAGATTGACCTGAATATCTGCCATGTTCGGCGCTCGTCTCAGATAATAATGCCGCACCAAGCCGTTGAAATTGAAGGGTCCTGACGTACCGGAATAAATCTGATAATCCGTTACCTCATTGACGGTTTTCAGATAATTGCCCATTTCCAGACATGCGGCAGTGGTTTCCTCAAGAGTCGCATGTTCCGGCATATCCAGAATCACCTGAAATTCGCTTTTGTTGTCAAACGGCAGCATTTTGACTTTGACCATGCCCACGCCGACCATTGCACAGGCAAGCACCAGCAATCCCGTAACCAGCAGTAGAAACGACCATCGTATGAATGGGCGATGAAGCAGAGGGTCCATGACTTTGCGATACATCCGCGTTGCCCAGTCTTCGTGATGCGATTCGACATGGGCAGAACCGCCGTTGCTCTGAATCAGATGAAACGATGCCCAGGGCGTTACGATAAACGCGACAATCATGGAAAAAATCATGGCGGCAGATGCACCGATGGGAATTGGGCGCATATAAGGTCCCATGAGTCCGCCCACAAATGCCATCGGCAGAATTGCCGCAATCACCGTCAGCGTGGCAAGAATCGTGGGATTGCCGACTTCATCCACTGCTTCGATGGCAATGTCCATTTTGGAGCGATTTTTGTTTTCGGGCAGATGCAGATGCCTCGCCACATTTTCCACCACCACAATTGCATCATCCACCAGAATACCGATAGAAAAGATCAATGCAAACAGGGTAATACGATTCAGCGTATAGCCGTAGAGATAAAATACCGCGAGCGTGAGTGCCAATGTAACGGGAATTGCCAATGCCACAACGCCGGATTCTCTGAAGCCCAGCGTGAACCAGATCAGAATGGTTACGGACACAATGGCAATCAGCATGTGCAGCAGCAGTTCATCGGATTTTTCTTTGGCAGTCTCGCCGTAATGCCGGGTAATGCTGACATGAATATTGTCGGGAATGATGGTGCCGCGAATATCCTCCACACGAGCCAGAACTTTTTTGGCAACACTGATGGCATTGGTTCCTTTGCGTTTGGCAACCGTAAGCGTTACTGCGGGAGAGGCATGATCTGCGGTCATTTTGCTGTGTTCATTGGCAGGACCGGTTCCGAAAAACACATACTGATCCGGTTCTTCGGGACCATCGGTAATTGTTGCCACATCCCGCAGATACACCGGACGTCCTTTGAACACATTAACCACCACCCGCCCGACATCATCGGCATCCCGCAAAAAGCCGCCGGTATGCACGAGAATCTGCCCAGACGGAGACGGATAGCTTCCCGGATCGCTTTCCTGATTTGCTGCCCAGACCATGTTGCTGACCATCTGCACATCCAGCCCGAAAGCCGCAAGTTTCACCGGATCGAGCTTGACCTGAACTACTCGCCGGAATCCGCCGATCAATGTGGTAATCGAGACATTCGGCTCCCGCTTGACCACATCTTCCACTTCGGCAGCCATGCGGCGCAGCATGTAATGATCCGTATCTTCTCCCCAAAACGTCAATGCCAGAATCGGCACATCGTCAATATAACGGGGTTTGATCAGCGGCGGCGTGGCACAACAGGGAATGCGATCATAATTGGCAAGCAGCTTGGATTGCAGCCGGACAATAGATTTTTCTTCGTCCTGTCCCACGAGAAATCTCACTACCGCCATAGACATGCCGGGCATGGAGGTGGAATAGACATACTCGACGCCCGGAATTTCCCAGAGCAGCTTTTCCATAGGCTTGGTAATGCGCTGCTCGATTTCTGATGCGGTCGAGCCGGGCATACTGACAAAAATATCAATCATGGGAACGATGATCTGCGGTTCTTCTTCTCTGGGCAAAGCCACAACCGCCGCAATTCCCAGCAATATAGAGGCAATAATCACCAAAGGCGTGAGTTTGGAATTGATAAAATAATGGGCAAGTTTGCCCGCAGGTCCGAGTTTCTGACTCATGACGCGTCCTCCACTGTTACGCCGTCAGCAAGTCCGGTTACCGGCATCACCACAAATCGCTCGCCGTCTTTCAGTCCGGACAGAATTTCAACCTGATCACCCATGTTGCGACCTGTGCGAATCAGGCGGAATCGGGCTTTTTTATCCGAATCCACTTTGAATACGCCGGTCAACTGTCCCTGATGCAGAATCGCAGTTTTGGGAATCAGCATCAGACCGCTGTCTCCGACCGGAATGCCGACGCGGGCAAACATGCCGGAATGCACTTTCACGGTATCCGGCAGCGATATTTTGACCAGAACGGAACGGCTGACCGCATCGGATACCGGCACAATGGTCTGCACCACGCCGTCAATCCGTTCATCCTGAACATTGGGAATCGAGACTTTGAGGGTCTGTCCCATTGCAATTGCCGACAGGTAGGTCTCCGGGATAGTGATATCCACCCTGAACCCGCCTGAGCCTTCCACAGACAATATCGGCGCACCGGGAGCCGCCAGACTGCCTTCGTCCATTCGTTTGGCAGTAATCACGCCGTCATAAGGCGCGCGGATTTCGGTATCGCTTTTCGTGGCTTTGGCAGAATCCAGACCTGCTTTTGCCTGCTCCACTTTCTGCGCGGCAGCTTTGAGCATTTCTCTGGCACTGGCAAGGGCTGCCTGTGATGCGCTGAATTTGGCTTTCACTTCCTCGAATTCCTGACGGCTGACAGAGTTTTCCTTCATCAACTGCTGGTATCGCTGATAGGTGCTTTTGGCAAGCTCGGCTTCCGCGGCTGCCGCATTCTGTGCCGAAGATGCCGCGCTCTGGGCGCGTCTGGCTTCTTCCAAAGCTGCCTGAGCCTGATTCAAGCCCGCATCTGCCTGTATCGGGTCTAAAATCGCCAGTATATCGTCTTTCTTCACCTTATCGCCTTCTCTGACCCGAATGCTTCTGACAGTTGCCATCAGCTTGCTCGATAAGGTGGATTCGAGTTTTGCCTGAACCGTGCCGACAGCATCATACAGATACGGCTGCTGACTGTATTTTGCCACTGCGGTTTGGGCTTTGACAACTGCGGCACTGCCGGATGCTTTGTGTCCCGGCTCAATCTTGTCTCCGCAGCCGACGACCATGCTCAGAAACACCATGAAAACAACCGATATTGTTACCATATCCTTGATTGTCCTTTCAGCAGAATTGCATTATCGTTCCGATGTGAAACTGAATGTAATCCTATACTTCGGAAAGATCAAGCGGGTTTTGAAAAAAGTTTTGACTCTCTATACCTCAGTTCCGACTCATTTTTCCGCAACCCCCACATCGCTCTATACGCGCATCTGTTACCCTACTGCTGACCATCGCACGCATGATATGATCCTCAAAAGCCCGCGTATGCGAACAGTTCCATAATATTACCTACCCTTTTGTCATAAGCTGCTTTCTGAAAAGCAGATAAAACAAACGCTTATTTCTTGAAAAACAATTCAAAACAGAATATACTATTTATCAGATTTTTACTACTCCACAAATTACCAAAGAGCCTGCAGCTTTGTCGGATTTTAACGGTCAATTGCAGCCGTTTGGTTAAATTTGCAAGCGCAGAGGCATTGAAAACCGAATCTTCCGATATTGTATGATGATGGCAAAGATTATATGCCTGAAATTATCAGACGGGAACCGTCGTTCATTCTGGAAAAAGGCAAACGTCCCAAAGTCATGACATTGCTGAAAAGAACTCTGAAAAGGTAAATCCGATGACACCCGCGGAACAACAAATCGTTTTATTAAGCACCCTGATTCAGCTCGAAAAGCGGATCCGTCAGGTTCAGACACTTGCGGAATTCAACTTCACCGCGGTCAATGAAACTCTGCGCCTGATCCGATTTCGGCAGTGCGTGCTGTGGGAAATGAAAGCATCGGGAAATCCTTTGATTGAAGCGGTATCCGGCGTTGACAAACATGACAAACATTCGCCCTTGATGGTGTATCTTCAGGATGTGATCGAATTTGCCGTTTCAGGAGCGGACAGTCGCAAGATCAGAATGATTTGCGAGGAAGATGTTAATAAACGCTTGAAATCGGAATGGAAAGAATATGGCATCGGTACGATTCTCTGGTGTCCTTTGATAACGACTTCGGGAGAGCTTCTGGGCGGGATGCTGTTTCTGCGTCCCGAACCATGGAATGATGCGGAAATCGCTTTGTCCGAGCGGATTGCCGAAGCTTATGCCTATACTTGGCAGGCATTGAAATATCAGAAACAGCCATGGTATTCACAAGTTGGAAAAAGCAGAAGCAGATTGAAATTCTGGGCAGTATTCGCATTTGTGCTGTTTATGATATGTCCGATCCACCTGTCGGTTTTGGCGCCGGTGGAAATTGTTCCGTATAATGATTTGATGGTTACAGCGCCGATAGAAGGCGTGATCCGGCGGTTTTTCGTTGCTCCGAATCAGGAAGTAAAAAAAGGACAGCCGCTGTTTCGTCTGGACGATACAACGATCCGAAACGAATACGAAGTTTCCAAAAAAAGCCTTGCCGTAGCGCAGACCGAACATTTAAGAACTGTGAACAAAGCTTTCGCGGATGATAAAAGCCGTGAAAATATGATGCTGCTGGAAGCTCAGATTCGGGAAAAAACTGCGGAAGTCAGCTATATGGCAGAACTGTTGGAGCGGTGCGAAGTTCATGCGGAAACCGATGGTATTGTGGTATTCGGAGATGTGAATGACTGGCTGGGAAAGCCGGTAGTAGTCGGTGAAAAAATTTTAACGATTGCCGATCCGAAAAGTGTCGAAGCGGAAATTCACCTGCCGGTCGGAGATGCCATCAATCTGGAAGAAGGCGCTGAAGTTCTGGTATTTTTGAATGTGGAGCCGGATCGCCCCTTGCCTGCCAAGCTCAGACGCGCCGCGTATGAGGCACAGATCACTCCCGAAGGCACGCTGGCGTTTCGGCTGAAAGCCTCTCTAATTTCAGATCAGCGTCTGCCCCGCATCGGACTTCGCGGAACCGCCAAGATTTACGGCAAACGGGTGATGATGTTTTATTATCTTCTGCGAAAACCGTTGGCAATTGTCCGGCAATATGTGGGATGGTAATCGGACAAAAAAAGCAGGATATGTTGCCATACCCTGCTCTATGTCAGGATGATGATTCATTTACTCATTTGGAAAGTTTTTTTCTTCCCAAAGAAGCAAGTCCCAAAAAACCGATTCCCAGCAGTATCATTGTGGCGGGTTCGGG
>CAZMDM010000175.1:0-1774 GCA_964564775.1 uncultured Desulfonema sp.
GAAATGGATACCCAAGCTTCAATCTCTTCGCTGAGTCAATCCCGAACAGACGGCGGAAACGGCGGCGGTATTTTTATGATGAAAAACCGCATGATAGATGAGTCAGGATCAACACTCACGCTTCAAGCTTCGGACAGCATCCGCATGCAAAACAACGCGTCTGTCAGTACTTCCGGCAGCGGACAAGGGGACGCGGGAAATATTCTGCTAACCATCTCCGAGCTTGATATGGACAGTTCCGCGTCTATCTCTTCCGGCAGTTTATCGGAAGGACACGGCGGAAACGGCGGGGCTATCGGCATCGGAAAAGAAATCGTGATGAGAAATCTCGATACGGAGGATAAACAATTTTCCGTTACTCAGCCCGCAGATACGATACGACTGAAAAATCATGCCAATATCAATACCTCCGCTAAAGGATACGGCAATGCCGGAGAAATCGGACTCGGTGTTTCCGATCTTGAACTCGACAGCAGAGCGTTGATTTCTTCGGTCGGAAAAAACGGTCAGGGCGGCATGATTATCATTGCCGGAACCATTGATGAGCCTGAAAACGAACAGTTCACTACACCAGAGTTTGCCGATCATATCCGGCTTCACGGAAATTCGGCAATCACCACATCGAGCGAGGGAACCGGAGATGCCGGAGATATTCGGCTGAAAACAAGATATCTTGAAATGCACGATGCGTCAGTATCTTCGGATGCGGATTTTTCCGGCGGCGGCAGAATCACTGTTGATGT
This sequence comes from uncultured Desulfonema sp., assembly GCA_964564775.1. Classification (GTDB taxonomy): domain Bacteria; phylum Desulfobacterota; class Desulfobacteria; order Desulfobacterales; family DYRC01; genus DYRC01. The sequence goes on from CAZMDM010000175.1 coordinate 744, forward strand.
CGAAGATACGGTGTATCTGAAAGACAGCCGCATTACAACCAATGTATATCAGGGAATCGGAAACGGCGGAGACATTGAGTTAAGTGCAAAGTGCAGCATGCAAAGTGCAAAATGCGGGGCAGGAGTTGTTATTCTGAATCACAGCGAAATTCAGGCAAATGCGGATGAAGGCGATGGCGGCGCGGTGTTCATTGTTACGGATAATTTTCTGAAATCCTTCAGCAGCATTGTCGAAGCCACATCTGAGCGCGGCAATGAAGGCACGGTGGAAATCGAAGCTCCTGACTTGGATATTTCCGGCAAGCTGATCGTCATGCCCGAAACATTTCTTGACGCGGGAAAGTGGATTTACGATACCTGCGAATCCCGTTCCGGCAAAGCCAGAGGCAGATTCACCATCCGCAGGTATGTTGTGCCGCCGGATCCGGTTGGAGATAGCGGATTCTGACACGGCTATCAGTTTTCTTAATTGTCGGGCTTAGAAATATTGACATCAGACCTGAAATTCGTTACATTGAAAATTCGGTGATAGCCAAAGAAATTTCAATGAAGATCGGGTTATGATAATTCCCCGCAATACAGATATGGCAGAAATTCGGAAAAGAATTTCCGCGTACAAAGTAACCGCGCTGCTGGGTCCCAGACAATCCGGCAAAACCACTTTGGCAAGGCAGTTTCAGGCGGATCATTATTTTGATCTTGAAAACCCCAGAGACTTGGCGCAGTTTCAGACCCCTCAGTTGACGCTCGAACGGTGCCGGGGCTTGATTGTGATCGATGAAATTCCGCGTCAGTGGGAGTTGTTCCCGTTACTCCGATATTTGTCAGATACGTTTCCTGAACAGCGGTATCTGATTCTGGGAAGTGCATCTCAGGAACTGATCCGGCAGAGTTCGGAAAGTCTTGCGGGACGGATTTCCTACTACACGCTATCGGGATTCGGCAGGCATGACGTGAAGACAGAAGAGATCGGACAATTATGGTTCAGAGGAGGACTTCCGCCCTCTTTTTTGGCAGATACGGATGGAATC
>CAZMDM010000176.1:0-21740 GCA_964564775.1 uncultured Desulfonema sp.
CAAACTTGAAATGCTTAAGTTTTCAAGTAAGTTGAGTCATTTCGCACTCAAGGCAAAAATTTATATCACTGCTTTGCATTCCGCTTTCGCAGAACTGCAAAAATTACAGCCTTTGAAAATTACTGCGTAAGGTGAGATTGATATCACGGATTTCGAAGTTCGTGACAGTTGAAAGATTAAATATTGAAATTGAACAGAATCTGTGTTCGGATGAAAGAATGGTTGAAAAAGGATGTTCTGAGTGTTGCTTTTTTCGAAAGCAGAATTATTTTCGGAAAGAAATTCTGAAATGACAAGGATACATAAGATGACGAGGAGGCTATCGTCCCCCCGCGATTCATTATTGTACTTTTTCTCATAATTTCCCCGAAAAAAGTTGAAAAGTTAAGAGTTTACACCATCTGTATATGTTGTGGACTTCACCATCGAAGTCCGTGACAACCTTCTTCAAAATTTTCAATTATCTTAGCAAGCTTCGTACCAAATAATTAATATTTTGAAATTAAAGGCTTTTTAAAATTAAACATCAAAATTATGGAATCCCATACCTCCGAATTTTGATGATCTATCACATCTAAATAGTTGAAATTTTTGATAGGTATATTAAAAATTATACGATACTCTGTCTCCGATAGCTGCAAATTTTGATGATTCTGGCACAAAAAAATGTAGCTTCTAAACCCGTTTTAGTACTTTTTCTCATAATTTCCCCTGAAAAAATTTGGAAAGTTAAAGTTACACCATCTGTTTATATTAATGTGCCAAATTCCGTGACACATTGCCACAAATTTTTTTGAAGCCTTCGTTGATGATCAGGAGCAGGAAGAATATCAGCATCAAAAATCAAATGATATCAAAATATTATATGGCAATAATAAAAGTCAAGAGCTTTTTATAGCTGTTAACTGACAACAATATCAAGAAAAATCCGAATTATTATATATAAATCAGATATTTATATATTGTAGCATGTGATAGATGTTATACCGCGCAGGTATGCCCCTGAATCTGCCGGATTTCCGAGCAGGATAGCAGCAGCAAACTGATAGACGATTTCTGCCGACAACTGATGGCGAAAAAAGCTCTTTGACACATCATCGGGAAATTCGGATGTCGGCAGATGTGTATCCGTTTTTTATGGCTTGAAACATCGGAGCCTGACAAGTGATGCTACAAGTCTATCAAAATCATCCTGCACAGATTTTTCATACCCGCGTTGCAAAAACGGAACAATATTGCTTTACAAAAAAAAATAAACTATGCGATACTTGAAAATAAAGTCAATCCTCAAAGCAAAAGGAGTCTGCCAATGAAAAAAAATATTTTTTCGGCTGTCATATTTATGATTGTATGTGCCGCCTGTCTCGGAGTGTCGATTGCCGGTGAAAAAGCCACCAAAGAAGAATGCTTGGTAAAATGCAAAGAAGTCGCCAAAATCATACAAGAAAAAGGACTTGATGCCGGAATAGCCGCAGTGAAGCAGCCGAATAGTCCTTTTATATGGAAAGATAGTTATGTCTTTATCATGCATATCAATGGGATAATGCTTGCTCATCCCATTACCCCCAAGACAGAGGGACAAAATCGCCTGGGTCTCAGAGATATCAACGGCAAAGCATTTGCCGCCGAATATGTGGCTATCGGCAAGGAAAAAGGCGAGGGATGGGTTGATTATATGTGGAAAGTGCCGAACACCGAGCAGGTCAAACCCAAAACCACGTATGTCTATAAAGTCCCGAGTCAGGATATTCTTGTGCTTGCCGGTGTTTATGCCGATTGATGTGCGTCGGTTGGCATACTTATTTTTCCCTCACAGTTTTGTTTTCCTTTCTGTGGGGGATATCTTTTCACAAATCATCATCGCGGAGTAAAATAATGAGCAAACTGAACTTTTCAAAACAATCCGGAATAAGGGCAAGAATCGCATCATTGCTGATTTTCGGTATTCTCGGCGTTATGATTATCGCGTCAGCGAATCTCTATCTGCGGGAGAAAACCGAAGAATTCTTTGAAATTACAGAAATTGCAAATACCATTATTCAGAATATGCTTTATATCATTTCCATGGAAGAAAAATTCATCAATACTTATGATACAAGTCTGCTGCCGAGAATTGATAAGGAAAATGAAGCTCTGAAAAAACTGATATCCGAATCGGATGATCGTTTGAATCAAAAGAATATCAGAGCGCTTTTGGCTCAGATACAGAGGATGGTATCCGAGCATCAGAAGATTTTTAACTCTATGGCAGACAATGTGATCCATACCCGCCAATCTGTCTCGAAGCTTGCCGATCTGTTTTCGCGTATTGATACGGGGCTGGGAAATATCGTTGCACTGATCAATGAAGCTCAACAGGTCGCCATGAGGGAAGGCGAGAATTTACCGGGATCCAAGCTGGTTGTCCGGGATTCCCTGAATGCGTTTATGATGCTGTCCAAATCCGAAATGCTGAATGTTCAGAATCTTCTTCTGCTTTCGGATTCCGAAAGTTATCTCAAAACCAAAGAACATCTCGATAAAAAAATCAACACTGAAAAAAGAAATCTCGAATATCAGCTTATGGTTGTGAAAAATACCGAATTTGATGCTTTTTGGAACAACGCGCAAAAAGATATCGGCGAAACAGAGAAAGTTCAAAACGATCTGTTTGCCTTCTGGAAGCAGAACCGGGATATGAAAGCGAAATTTCAGGAGACCGGAACCAAGGCGCAGGAGATTGCTGTTTCGATTGTTCGCCTGACCGATGCCGAAATTCATAACAGCAGGAAATATTCGGATCGGGTGAATCTGACAGTGATAATGATAACGCTTCTTTTTTTAGCGATATTAGGGACTTATGTTGCAAGATCGATCACGCTTCCGGTTCGGAAACTGATTCTGTATCTTGAGAAAATTGCCAAAGGCGATATCCCTGAAAAAATAAGCGATGTGTATCAGGGCGAATTTAACGAAGTCAGAGATAATCTCAACAGGCTTATCGAGGCAATGGATGAGTCGGCACGGATTGCGGAAGCGATTGCTGTCGGAAATCTCGGAATTGATGCACATGAACGGTCTGACAATGACCGATTGATGAAAGCGCTGAATCAGATGATCCGGCGGCTCAAATCAGTTTCGGAAGAGACCAATGAGTTGATTATGGCAGTTCGGAACGGAAATCTGAGTATTCGGGGAAACACAGAACTGTTTTCAGGCGGCTGGCAGGAATTGCTTGTCAATGTCAATGCGATGATAGACGCATTTGTCGGACCGATCAACATCACCGCAACATACATAGAACTTCTGGCACAGGGGAATATTCCTCAGAAAATCACCGAGGAATACAAAGGGGATTTCAATCTGATCCGAAACAATCTGAATCAATGTATCGATGCGGTGAACGGGCTGATCGCCGAAACTATCGAATTGACGGAAAAAGCCGCATCAGGACATCTCAGCGCCAGAGGAAACGATAAAAAATTCGGCGGGGATTACGCGAGAATTATAAAAGGAATCAATAATATACTGGATGCGGTCATCAATCCCCTGAATATCGCGGCAGTGTATATGGACAGAATTTCCAAAGGCGATTTTCCCGAACTGATTGCGGATGAATACAAAGGGGATTTCAATGAAATTAGAAACAGTATCAACCGGCTGATTTCCAATCTTCATGCTACTGTTCAGGTTGCGGAAAAAATTGCTGCCGGAGATTTGTCAGCACAAGTCTGTATCCTTTCAGAAAAAGATATGCTCGGACAATCCCTTGCCAAAATGGTCGGAACCATCCGGGAGATTATCGGAGACATCGGCAATCTGACCCAAGCTGCTTCGGAGGGCAGACTCGGAGTGCGGGGAGATGAGAGCAGATTTCGCGGCGAATATGCAAAGATCATCAGAGGGGTCAATGCCACATTGGACGCTGTTGTCCGTCCTCTGAATATCACAGCCAGATATGTGGAGCGAATTTCCGAAGGCGATATTCCCGAAAAAATCAGTGAAGAATACAAAGGGGATCTGAATCATATCCGAAACAACCTCAACCTGATGATCGAAAATCTCCGAAACTTTGCTGTAAGTGTTCGAAACTCAGCAGAAATCATTTCTTCCGGCAGCCGGCAGCTGAGTTCCGCGACAGAACAGGTATCGCAGGGAACATCCCGTCAGGCATCGGGTATCGAAGAAATATCGAGTTCGATGGAAGAGATTGACAGTGTGGTGAATCAGAATGCCGATATCGCCAAAAAAACCGCTTCGATTGCTCTGAAAGCGGTACAGGATTCGCTGGAAGGCAAAAATGCCGTCAGTGAAACCGTCAATGCGATGAAAAGTATTTCCGAAAAAATTCGAATCATCGAAGAAATTGCCCGTCAGACCAACATGTTGGCGTTGAATGCCGCGATAGAAGCTGCCCGAGCAGGTGAACATGGCAAGGGATTTGCGGTAGTTGCTTCGGAGGTCAGAAAACTTGCCGAACGAACACAGAAAGCGGCAAAAGAAATCAATATTCTTTCGATTTCCAATGTTGACATTGCAGGAAAGGCAGGTAGGATTCTGGATGAAATGGTATCGGGGATACAAAGAACTTCGGAATTGGTTGAAGAGATAAAGGATGCCAGCGCGGAACAAGCTGATGGCATTTCGCAGATCAACAAAGCCATTCAGCATTTTGATCATGTGATTCAGGAGAATGCGGCTTCAGCTGAAGAAATGGCTGCCACCGGACGGGATTTTTCCTCGCATTCGGAACATCTCCTTCAGATAGCTTCATTTTTCAAGCTTTCCGAAACCGTTCGGGACACGATAGCTCCGGCTCATGCGAAAAAATTTTCAGCTACCTCTAAATATAACAAAATAAAAGATGACAAAGACTTTGAGCAATATTAGAATTTTTCCTGTATCATCAATGCTTATCCGCCTGCCCGTTCTGTTTCCAATTCCAGTGCTTTGAGCAATGCTTTTTTGGACTCGCTGGCTGCACCTTTGCCGCGAAGTGCCTCGGAAATAATGCGCCAGTTTTTTGCCTGAAGGCTTCTGTCTTTGGTCAGCAGATTGGATTTTTTGGCAAGCTGTTCCGCCTGCAGGTAATTTTCCTGTTTCAATCGGATCTGTGCCATGAGATTCCACAGCAGGGCATCGGAGGAATCAATGGAAATTCCGCGTTCTGCGGTGGCAAACGCGTCATTTAACTGTCCTTTTTCCATTTTTTCACGAGCTTCTGCCATCAATTGCCGAACCGCGGGTTTCTGAATCGGCGACGCGGGTTTTACCGAAGCGGTTTCTCCGATGCGCCGGGCTTTTTTATCGGAAGACGCGGATACTTCGGGCATCGGCTGCGATTTTACCGGAGGTAGGGGTTCGGATTTTATCGCGGATGACGAACCGGATTTCGGGAAAAATGTAACTCCCGTACATCCCCAGATTCCCGCAAATCCGATCATCATCAACATCATGCTAATTTTTTTCCACATATTTTCTCCTCAGTTTGGGTTTTTCGATTTTGCCGGTCGGATTTCTCGGCACATCATCGAAAAAGATTTTTCGGGGGCGCTTGTATCTCGGAAGCGCCTGACAGAATTCTCTGATTTCCTCTTCGCTCATATTGCGGGAAGGCTTGACCTGCACCACCGCAGCCACGATTTCTCCCAGACGCTCATCCGGCAGTCCGATCACGCCCACATCTTGAATTTTGTCATGGTTCATCATAAATTCTTCGATTTCAACCGGAAAAATATTTTCGCCGCCGGTGATAATCATATCTTTTTTGCGATCCACCAGCCAGATAAATCCGTCCTCATCCCTGCGGGCAATATCGCCGGTCAGCAGCCATCCGTCCACCAAGGTTGCGGCAGTCGCTTCGGGATTTTTGTAATACTCGGTCATCACTCCGGGACCTCTGAGAATGAGTTCACCAGATTCTCCGTTGGAAACCGGCTTCATATCGCCGTTGACAATGCGGCATTCCCAGTCAAAACCCGGCACACCGATAGCCCCGACTTTGTGAATATTTTCCAAGCCCAGATGAATACAGCCGGGTCCGGTGGCTTCGGTCAGCCCGTAATTGGTATCGTACTGATGATGGGGAAATATCTGTTTCCATTTCTGAATCAGGCTTTGCGGAACCGGCTGCGCGCCGATGTGCATCAGGCGCCACTGATCCAGATGATAATCGCCAAGACGAATCCGACCGTCTTCAATGGCAATTAGGATATCATGCGCCCAGGGAACCAGCAGCCATACTACCGTAACCTTTTCTTCGGATACTGCTTCCAAAATCCACTGCGGACTGACGCCTTTGAGAATCACGGCTTTCGCGCCGACCAGAAAATGACCGAACCAGTGCATTTTGGCTCCGGTGTGATACAATGGCGGAATGCACAGAAAATTGTCCTCATGCGTCTGGCGATGATGCTGATTTTCCACATAACAGGCAAATTCGAGATTGCGATGCGTGAGCAATACGGCTTTGGGTTTTCCGGTCGTACCCGATGTAAAATATAATGCCGCAGGATCACAAAGGCAGATTTCTGCATCGGGGGTATTTCCACTCGCAGATGCCAGAACATCATCATAATATTGGGCAAATTCGGGGCAGAGTTCTTTATGTCCTACAAAAATATAGCTTGAAACGGTTTTATCCAGAGAAGGTTTGATCTTCCGAATGCGCTCAATAAATTCTTCTCCGAAAATCAAAACTTTGGCTTCGGCAACCTCATTGCAGTGCCGGATATCGTCTGCTGAAAATCTGAAGTTCAGAGGAACCGCCCATGCGCCGGTTCTTAATATGCCGAAATAAATCGGCAGCCATTCGATGCAGTTCATCATCAGTTGAATAACTTTGTCGCCTTTACGAACTCCTTGTTGTATCAGGGCATCGGCTGTTTTATCGGCATCGGAATCAAAATCCGTCCATGAAATTTCTCTGCGGAGATTTTTGGCAGGTTCTCTTTCGATCAACGCGGTTTGATTGCCATATACTCTGGCATTGCGGCGTAAGATTTCCGTAATCATCATGCGTGAAGTTTTTCCTTTTTACAATACTGAAATGAAATGGTCTATTATCGGTCAGTTTATGAGTATTTGTCAACGGAATCTGCAAAACTGTTTCCGCAGATAAGATTTCTGAACTTTTTTCAACTGCATAACTCCTATAAGATTGAGATGGAAGAAAAATTATGATAAAGTTCTGATCCGAATCAGGAGGCGTGTCTCTAATGAAAGTACCCCTTAGCATCAGCAAAATGTTTCTGGTTTTCGTTATTTCACTGATTCTTATTTCTTTCAGTATTATCGGATATTTCTGGCTTTACAACGAATATACTCGATTCCTCTGCGAATCTGAAAAGATCAAAGTCGATTTTATCGAAAGTCAGAAAAAACTGATTCAAACTCAGGTAGAAAGTGCCGCAAAATTTATTGCGTACAGCAGGTCCAAAACCGAACAGCGTCTGAAAGAAAATATCCGGGAAAGAACTTATGAAGCATACAGTATTTCATTGAATATCTATAATGAAAATAAATATTTAAAAACCGATACCGAGATAAAAAAAATGATCAAAGATGCCCTGCGTCCGATCCGCTTCAATCAGGGCAGGGGCTACTATTTTGCAACCGATTTCAACGGCATCGAGCAGTTGTTTGCCGACAGACCGGAGTTGGAAGGCAAAGACCTTTCCGACATGACCGATACTCAGGGCAGATATGTGATTCGGGACATGATCGGGATTGCAAAAACTTCGGGAGAAGGATTTTATGATTATACATGGACCAAGCCCAATCGTGGGGGAAAAGATTTTCCAAAAATCGCATTTATCAAAAAATTTGAGCCTTTCGATTGGTTTATCGGTACCGGCGAATATCTGGATGATGTGGAAAAAGACATTCAAAGCGAAGTGATCGGGCATCTGGTAAGTATCCGATTTGACAAAGAAGGATATCTGTTTGCAAGCACTTATTCGGGCGAACCTTTGTTCACCAACGGACAAATCACACGGGGCGGAGCCGATATTTCCGATCTGACGGATCCGAACGGTATTAAAATTTTTCAGAAACAGAGAGAAGCCGTAAAACATTCCGGCGGAGGCTTTGTAGAATATTCGTGGAAGAAACTGACTCATTCCGATCCGTCTCCTAAAATCGCATTTGTCATGGGCATTCCCGATTGGGAATGGATTGTGGGAACAGGAGTCTATATAGATGAGATCGAAAACGTTATTGCTTACAAACGGCAGGAACTTTACAGTTCTCTTCAGCAGCATATTGCCAGAATAGCCCTGATTTTCGGCTTGATGCTGACAGTTTCTTTTATTGCGATTTATCGGATTCATGCCGAGATCCAAAAGAATTTTAATATATTTTTTCATTTCTTCGAAAGAGCGGCTAAGAAATCCGAAAAAATTTCACCAGAAGAGTTTTCCTTTTCGGAATTCCGAAAGATGGCAGACTCTGCCAACACCATGGCGGAAAAACGTCTGAGCATCGAACACTCTCTGAGAGAAAGCGAAGCCAAATATCGTTATCTATTTGAAAATATGAGCGACGGCGTTGCAATTTATACAGTGATGAATAACGGAGAAGATTTTGTATTCTCTGACTTCAACGCCGCGGGAGAAAAAGCCGATCATATTTCAAAAGAGGAAGTGATTGGCAGGAATCTGACCGATGTTTTTCCGGGAGCCGAAAATTTCGGTATGATCGAAGTGCTTCGGCGGGTGTATCACAGTGGAATCCCGGAACATCATCCGGTCAGATTATACCAAGATGAGCGCATCAGCGGGTGGCGAGATAATTATGTGTTCAAACTGCCTTCGGGAGAAGTCGCGGCGATTTATACGGATGAAACAGAGCGCGTACGTGCCGAAGAAATAATGCGGGAACAGGAAGAACAGTTGCAGCAGGCTCAGAAAATGGAAGCCGTAGGTCTGCTTGCCGGAGGAATCGCCCATGATTTCAATAATCTTTTAAGAATTATTATGGGCAATGCCGAACTTGCCCTAAATCAGCCGTCGGAATACGCTAATATCCGAAAATATCTGGAAGAAGTCATCACTGCAAGCCTGAGAGCCAGAGATGTGGTTCGCCAATTGCTGAGTTTCAGCCGCAGAAGCGATAAAGAGCAGAAACCGATTTCGATTTCGCTGATTGTCAAAGAATCTTTGAAACTGATTCGCGCTTCAATTCCGTCTGATGTTGATATCCGGCAACATATTGCTGCCGAATATGATATCGTATCCGCGGATCCCACACAGATTCATCAGGTGATTATCAATCTCTGCACCAATGCGGCTCATGCCATGCAGGAACATGGCGGAGTGTTGGAAATCCGGCTTGACAATACCGAGTTGAAAAGCGAAGATATGATTTTGTATTCCGAATTATCCGAAGGCAGCTATCTCAGGCTGATTGTCAGCGATACCGGTACAGGCATACCGCCGGAAATTCAGGATAAGATATTTCTGCCGTATTTTACGACCAAAAAACTCGGAGAAGGCACAGGATTGGGACTGTCTGTGGTTCATGGAATTGTCAGAAATCACAAAGGTGCGATACGGGTTACGAGTATTCCGGGACAAGGGACTTCCTTTTCCGTTCTGCTGCCGATCACCCGCAGCACAGTTGAAACTGATATTTTGCCGGTTCAGACAATTCCCGAAGGTCGGGAAACGATTATGGTGATCGATGACGAACCGCCTATCGCTCAGATGCTGACTCAGATGCTGCTGTCTTTGAGATACAAAGTCGAAACGTATACAGATTCCCTACTTGCTCTCGAAAGATTCCGCTCTTGTCCGAGAGACTTTGATCTGATTATTACAGACATGACCATGCCCCAAATGACCGGAGACAGACTTGCCAAAGAAATGCTGAGGATATGTCCTCATGCCCGGATCATTATCTGCACCGGATACAGCAGCAGACTGTCTCAGAACATTGCAGATGCTATCGGTATCAAGGCATTGATGACCAAACCTTTCGGGCGGAGCGAGTTGGCAAATATGATTCGGAAAGTGATCGGGTCTTGATGGCAAGAGTCGCTTTTGTGATACTGATGATTCTTCTGATGATATCAGATGCGTCTGCGGAACTTGGTAAAAAAGAAAGCCGCAAGCGGGAAAAAATTATCCGTGCGATTGAAAAAGGCATTGTAGATATATATGATATTCCTCTGAATACCTATATCCGCCTCGGCTTATGGGATCATATCCGGCGCATTTTCAATGCCAACGCGGGGAATATGCTCCGGCATCCGCTGCCCGGACGATATCACAGCCGCCCGTATATCATCGGTGATGAGGTCTATGTGTTCGAAAATTCGAATCCGAAAGGCAGCATCAGTATTCTGAAGCCGGGCAACCCGGATATGCTCAGACGCCCGAAAAATCCGAAATATGGTGAATACGAAGGCAATATCCGGGTGGTTGCCGGGAATAGCATGATTTCCGGCGGCGGAGACAAAGACGTGGATACGGCGGTACTGTGGAATATCAAAGAGGATTCAGTCAGAACGCTGACATTGAAAGACGGACACTACATCACCTCGATAGCCGCATCGGAAAACCATCTGCACATCGGTTCTTGCGGCGGAAAAATCAATGAATATCAGATTGATACGCTGCATTGGCTGAAAACCTATTCCACAAGTGCGGACGACAATCGCGACTGGGAGACCTTCAACCGGAAAGAATGTATTTCTGCCATTTCGCTGATCGAAGACCGAATCATCGGTGTTGGTGAGAAAACCGTCTATATCTGGGCGCAAGGCAAAGAACTGCCTGTCAGAAGCTATCCGAAAGCACTTGCCAATTCCACCGTGTCGTTTTATCGGCAGTTTATGATCGAACACCGACAGAATGAGCTTGTGCTTACAGATATGACGACACGCAGAGTACGGCGCCTGAATTTGGAAAAAACAATAGAAGATGTTCTGATCAACTCTGAAAAAGTTTTAAAAAATCAGAGAAGAGACGTTCTGATAGTGTCGCTGAGAGACAGCGACGGACTATGGATATATGATTTTGAAACTCTTGATCTGATTGAGAAAACGGAATTAGCCGGAGATAAGCTGTCCGCAGCCGGAGGATGTATATTTGCTACGGATGAGCAATTTTTTTATCGCTATTATCTGCCGGACAGAGAGCCGGAAAAATTCGCAGCTCTGCTGAAAAATTTTCGTATCGAAGATGTTGCGGTGAATGAAGACAACTATTATCCGCTCTTGAAGCTCGCTCATCATTATCCCGACCTGATCGATCCTGCGGTACTTGCTCGAAAATTTATGAGTTTATATGGCGTAACTGTCAGCCATAGCTTCAGATACGGAAAAATCGGAGAGCGGGAATTCGAGGAAAACGAGAAGACATTTCGGGAAGATATCTTCGGGTACAGACTGATTTACAGTGTTGACAATCATTCGGGTCGCTGTTACACGATCAGTCTGGATATCAGCCGGAGCGGATATTACGGTCAGCAGAATACCGGCGATCCCGAAGACAGCAAGGCGATTTCCAAACAAAGCTGTGTGCTTCCCGCGTACCGGAGTTGTTCGGGAAACGTTGTTGTCGGAGAAAAAGAACCCCTGAAAGTACTGATATATCCGACTGAAATCAGACAATCGGATGCGAAAATCTGTGAATAAATATCAGCCTGCCACTCAAAGTATCCGCTATCATCTTTTGGGAAAAATGATGAGCTGATCGAAAGCTATTGACAAAATTCCCGAAATACCATAAAAGAATCTGTGAACGGATGAGCGGGCATAGCTCAGCTGGTAGAGTACAAGCTTCCCAAGCTTGGTGTCGCGAGTTCGAAACTCGTTGCCCGCTCCACAAAGAATTATCCGCCTTTTACGGAAAGGTTGGTCCTTATTGAATTTTAGCCATGTTCGACCAAGAGTGATGCGAATGAATACGAACAGATAATTATGCTATCAGTAGGACGAAGGTCTGCTTTAACAAAGAAGACGGGCGGAAAGCCCGTTTTTTATTTGTCTGTACAGGATTATGATAAGTCAGGAAATCGAAAAAAAATTCATCCGGCGGGTATGGGAACTGTCTGAGCCTCTGTGCCAGTCCGAAGGCATGGAATTGATTCATGTGGAATATCGCCGGGAGCAAAGCGGCAGAGTTCTGAGGCTCTATATTGACAAACCCGGTGGAGTCCGATTGGATGACTGCGCGGAGATCAGCCGGCAGTTGAGCGATATTCTGGATGCGGATGCCGAATCCGAGCATATCGGCTCGTACCATCTCGAAGTATCTTCGCCGGGTGAGCAGCGTCCTTTGGGCAAAATATCGGATTTCGAGCGATTTCAAGGTAAAATGGCAAAAATCAGAACCGCCCGAGCGATCAATGGGCAAAAAAATTTTTCAGGATGTCTACGCGGCGTATCCGAAGAAAACATTGTGCTTGCAAGTGATGATAAAACGGTTCTTATTCCTTTTGAGCAGATCACCCGCGCGCGGCTTGTAGGAGAAAAATAATGTTCATTGCAGATATCAAACGGGTCATAGATCAGGTCAGCCGGGATAAGGGAATCAATCCCGATCTGCTGATCAAGGCTGTGGAAGATGCGATCCGATCCGCAGCCCGCAAAAAATTTGGCGGTAAAGCGGATATCGAAGTGAAATATAATGACGCTGCCGGAGAAATCGAAGTCTTTCAATTCAGGGAAGTTGTTGAAGATGTCAATGACCCTGATTTTCAGATCAGTCTCGAAGAAGGATTGAAACTGGATCCGGAATGCGAGATCGGAGACAGTTTGGGGGTCAAAATCGATGCGGCTATTTTCGGGAGAATTGCTGCCCAATCTGCCAAACAGGTGATTATCCAGAAGATCAAAGATGCGGAGCGGAACGCGGTTTATACGGGCTTTATCGAACGCAAAGGCGAAGTCATCAACGGTATTGTACAACGTTTTGAAAATAATAATATTATTGTTAATTTAGGACAGACCGAAGCGATTCTGCCTGCCAAAGAGCAGGTTCCCAGAGAATCCTATCGCCGGGGAGATCGGATTCGGGCATATATTTCGGAAGTGCGTCAGGATCAGCAGGGACCTCAGGTTTTTTTATCGAGAACTCATCCGCATTTTTTGATCGCGTTGTTCAAAACCGAAGTGCCGGAGGTCAGCGAAGGGATTGTTACCATCATGGGAGCAGCCCGCGACCCGGGCAGTCGCTCGAAAATAGCGGTATCTTCCGCAGATTCGGATATTGATCCGGTGGGTGCCTGTGTAGGTATGAAAGGCTCACGGGTTCAGAACGTGGTTCAGGAACTTCGGGGAGAAAAAATCGATATTATTCCCTGGCATGTTGATCCGGCGAAATTCGTGTGCAATGCTTTGGCGCCCGCTGAAATTTCGCGGGTCATTATTGATGAAGAAAACAAATCGATGGAAGTGATCGTACCGGATGAATCGCTATCTGTAGCCATCGGCAAAAAAGGACAGAATGTCCGGCTGGCATCTAGACTGACTAAATGGAAATTGGATGTCAAAAGCGAGAGCCGCTACAATCAGACAATGAAAGAAGGCTATGATTCTCTGACAGCATTGGGAATCAGTGTGAGCATGGCAGATGCTTTATATGAAAAGGGCTTTTATTCGGTAGAAGAACTTCGGAATGCCAATATTGAAGACCTCTGTCAGGTCAGAGGCATCGGCGAAGAGGAAGCCCGGAAAATTATCGAACTTGTAAAAGGGTGCTAAGGGGGACGGATGGCAAAGATCAGAGTCAATGAACTTGCCAAAGAACTGAATATCAAACAGCATGTTCTGCTGGAAAAGATTTTACAGATGAACATCCCTTCGGTCAGAAGTCATTTGAGTCCTCTGGAGGATGATATCGTAACAAAAATCAAAGCCGAATTTCGCGGCAAAGACGGGGAAAACGATCCGTCGCAGAACAAAGCAATGGTGATCCGTAAAAAAAGGAATCGCCTCAGAAGAACTGTTCCTGCAGAACAGAAACAATCTGACGCTGCGGAGCAAAAACAAGAAATTTCCGAATCCCCCAAAGAACAGCCTGTCATCGCGTCATTGCCTGTATCTTCTGAGGAACACAAACCGGAACCGGTGAAAAATGCTCCGGAAAAGAAAAGCGGAGACTTTCAGAAAAGAGAATTTCGTCCCGATCCGAGGAAGTTTCATAAAGAAACCAGAGCATGCGAAGGACAGAAAGAATCTGACGGGGATAAAAAGCAGTTCAGAGACAAAGATAAACGGTCGAGAAGGCGGAAAAAGAAAATCAAAGATATGCCCGCCAAGATCATCAAGCTTCCGACACCTGCCGAAGTCAAGGCAGCCGAAGAAAATGCAATTGCAAAAAAGTTGGAAGCGGAGACCAAAAAAGCGGCGGTTATCATCAAAAAGCCGGAGAAATCCGAAAGATTTGAACGTCCGGACAGATCGGAAAAACCGGAAAGACACGAGAGAGTCGAAAAGCCGGAAAGACACGGAAAGCGTCCTTCGGCAGTTGCAGAGCCGCCTCCTGTGCCTGCGCCGGCTGAAAAGCCTGATCGGAAAAAGAAAAAATGGAAAAAAGACAAGCCGGGTGAAGAACCGCAGGCTGTTGATAAAAATTTTTCCAAAAAGAAAATTTCGTTCAAGCGCAAAGAAGTTGTGGAAGGCACTGATCTGTACGACGGCGAACAGCAGCGTATCCGCAAAGCCAAAAAGTCTTCCAAGAACAAGCAGCAGGCGGTTCAGCCTCCACAGCATCAGAAGACGCTGATTACGACTCCGAAAGCCATCAAACGCAGAGTGAGAATCGATGACACGATTGTTTTGTCCGATCTGGCAAAACGCATGGGCATCAAAGCCAACGACATGATTGTCAAGCTCATGGGACTCGGCGTGATGGCAACGGTCAATCAGACCATTGACTTCGATACGGCAGTGCTGGTGGCTTCGGAATTCGGATATGAAGTCGAAAAAGCGAACTTTGAAGAAGAAAATTTCCTGAACATTACTGGCGAAGAAGATGCTGAAAAAATGATTCACCGCGCGCCGGTGGTAACGATTATGGGACATGTGGATCACGGCAAAACCTCTTTACTGGACGTCATCCGCAAAACCAGAGTTACGGAAGCCGAAGCCGGAGGAATCACCCAGCATATTGGCGCATACAGTGTCAGTACCAGCAGAGGACAGGTTACCTTTCTGGATACGCCGGGACATGAAGCATTTACGGCAATGCGCGCTCGCGGCGCCAAAGTTACGGATATTGTGGTATTGGTTGTAGCGGCAGATGACGGCGTTATGCCTCAGACCCTTGAAGCGATCAACCATTCCAAAGCCGCCGGAGTTCCGATTATTGTGGCGGTCAATAAAATTGACAAACCCGGTGCGGATCCGGATCGGGTGGTGCGACAGCTTTCGGATCAGGGACTGGTTCCCGAAGACTGGGGCGGATCTACGATCTTTGTCAAAGTATCCGCGAAACAGAATATCGGTATTGACACGCTTCTCGAAATGATTTTGCTTCAGGCAGAAGTTCTTGAACTCAAAGCAAATCCGGATCGTCTGTCCGTAGGCTATGTGGTCGAGGCAAAACTGGATGCGGGACGAGGTCCGGTAGCTACAGTCCTGATTCAGCAGGGAACTTTGAAAAACGGTGATCCAGTGGTCTGCGGCATACATTACGGCAAAATACGTGCCATGTACAATGATCGCGGCAAAATTACGGAAAGTGCAGGTCCTTCGATTCCGGTTGAGATTCTCGGACTGTCCGGGGTTCCCAATGCCGGAGACGAAATGGTGGCGGTTGCGGATGAAAAAAGCGCGAAACAGGTCAGTCTGCATCGCCTTCAGAAGCAGCGTGCCAAAGAACTTGCCAAAACCAGCCGCATGAGTCTGGAACGCCTGTTTGAGCGCATGAAGCAGGGAGACGTCAAATCGCTCAACCTGATTGTCAAGGCAGATGTTCAGGGGTCTATTGAAGCTCTCTCTGATTCGCTGAAAAAACTGTCCAATCCGGAAGTTTCGATTAACATTATCCATTCGGCAACCGGAACGATTACGGAATCTGATATTTCGCTGGCAACCGTATCCGACGCGATCATCATCGGTTTCAATGTACGTCCGAGTACCAAAGTTCAGTCGCTTGCGACCGAAGAGCATGTGGATATCCGCTATTACAACATTATTTACAATGCCATCAAAGATATCGAAGATGCGATTTTGGGCATGATGGCATCCAAATTCGAAGAGCGCGTTCTGGGCAGAGCCGAAGTCCGAAAGGTATTTCATGTTCCCAAAGTCGGCGCAATTGCAGGTTCTTATGTTACTGATGGCAAAATTCAGCGCAATCAGCAGGCGCGATTGCTTAGAGATGGCGTTGTGCTGTATGAAGGCAAGATTTCCTCGCTGAAACGCCTCAAAGATGATGCCAAAGAGGTTATGAGCGGTTATGAATGCGGTATCGGCATCGAGAACTACAATGATCTCAAAGAAGGCGATATTATCGAATGTTTTTATATGGAAGAAATCAGACCCGAACAGATTCAGAGCAAGTAAAATAGTATGGTTGTAGGATGTGGACTTCTGATTTTCAGACTTCATGACTGCCGCTCGCTGAAAGCCAAAAGAAGCGTTGTGAAAAGTATTGTTGCTCAGATACGCAATAATTTCAATGTTTCTGCGGCAGAAGTGGATTCGAATGATGTATATGAGCGTGCGGAAATCGGCGTTTCGATGGTGGGAAATGATCGTGCGCTGATCAATTCCAAAATGGATAAGTTGTTTAATATGGCAGATGAGCTGGGGCTGGCGCAACTGACCGATACACAGATGGAGATTATCAGCTTATGAAAGCCTTTTCACGGGCAGATCGGGTGGGAAGCCTGATATTGAAGCATCTGTCCATGCTGCTCCGAAAAGATATTCATGATCCGCGACTGGACATGACGACCATTACAGGAGTGAAAATGTCCCCGGATCTGAAACTGGCAAAAATTTATTTCTGCGTTACCGGCGGAGAAAATCAGGTCAAAGAAGCTCAGGAAGGTTTTAAAAGTGCGCTGAAATTTATCCGACGCACGCTTGCTCCGGAACTCGGATTGCGATACATGCCTGAATTGGCATTTTTTTATGATCAATCGCTGGATTATGGCGAGCGCATAGACCGTTTGCTGAGTTCTTTGAATATCAGTCATGGAGAAGATAGTCCGTCATCTGAGACAATCTAAGCGGGTGCTGGTAGCTTCCCATATCCTTCCTGACGGAGACGCGGTCGGCTCTCTGATGGCAATGGGGCTTGCGCTCAAAATTTTGGGCAAAGACGTTACATTTTACAATGAAAGTCGGATTCCCGCGGTATATCGCTTTCTGCCCGAAGTACTCCGAATTGTAAGGCATATCGAAGTGGCGGATTTCGATACTGCCGTGATTCTGGATTGCAGCGATCTTCAGCGAATCGGCGATATGGCTTCAGAAACAGATAGGATTCCTGTGATTATCAATATTGACCACCATATCACCAATACGAGATTCGGGCATTTTCAGTTGGTTGACACAGAAGCATGTGCAACTGCGGAAATTGTCTATCGTCTGATTGATGCCATGAATATTCCGATAGACACGGAAATTGCCACTGCGATTTATACGGGAATCCTGACCGATACTGGCTCATTCAGATTTTCCAACACGAACCAAGCCGCATTCGAAATTTCCCGAAAAATGGTGGAATACGGCGTCAGTCCGTATCATGTGGCGCAATATGTGTATGGAACTTATTCTCTGGGGCGGATACGGTTGCTCAACCGGGCATTGGATTCTATCGAACTTTCCGATAGCGGCAGATTATCCGTGATGACGCTGACCAAAGCCATGTTTCGGGAGACCGGGACTCAGCCCGAAGACATTGACGGATTTATCAATTATGCCAAGCGCATCGAGGATGTGAAGGTCGCTGTTCTGATTCAGGAAAATGGAAACGGCAGGCGATATGTCAGTCTCCGTTCTGACGGCAGCGTGGATGTGGCAGCAATTGCCGAACAATACGGAGGCGGTGGACATCGTACCGCAGCAGGATTCAGCGTTGAGGCGAATACCGCAGAATTGAAAAAAGAACTGCTGGCGCGGATAGGAGTGTGAGCGATGAACCCGATATTCTTAAACAGCAATGAATTAGGTGTCCGTTTGGAAATTGTCGGCGGACTTCCGATTTGGGAAGCTCAGCCGCTTTACAGACATCAGAAAGCCATAGATCGTATCCGGGCAACAATTGAAAGAACGGAAAATACCGGATGCGCGTGTATTCACACTTCGGATGTGTACATCAGCTTTCCCGACGGTTCGCTCAAACGTCCGGATATTTCGATATTCTGTCAGGAGCCTGATGAGGAAGATGAGGCAATACGACTGATTCCCGAAGCAGTGATCGAAATCATCAGCAGAGGATATGAATATAAAGATTTGGAAATCGCACCGAATTTTTACCTTGCTCAGGGAGTTAAGGATGTAGTAGTCTTCAACCCTTACACCCTGAGTGTGTTGCATGTTCGCCGAAACAAGGTACAGCATCATATATCGCCGACAGAAATCGTGTTCGAGTGCGGTTGCAAAGTTTTAGTTTAATGGATATAAACGGAATACTGCTCATTGATAAACCTGAGGGAATCAGTTCGGCAAAAGCAGTTGCCAAAGTCAAACGATTGCTGAACGTTAAAAAAGTCGGTCATGCGGGAACATTGGATCCCTTTGCGACAGGACTGCTGATCTGCTGTATCAATCAGGCGACCAAGGTGGCTGAAAAATTTCTGCATGGCAATAAAACTTATCAGGCAACGCTGCGATTGGGTATCGAGACCGATACGCAGGACCTGACCGGAAACATTATATCGCAGACAGAAGTTCCCGAAATTTCATCAGAACAGATTGTTGAGGTTTTCAAAAGCTTCGAAGGAGAAACCGAGCAGATTCCGCCGATGTTTTCGGCAGTCAAGCATCAGGGAATGCCGTTATACAAGCTTGCTCGAAGAGGCATTGTGGTTGAAAAACCTGCCCGGAAGATAACAATTTTCAATTTGGAAATCCTTGAGATTTCACTACCGGAAATCCGCTTTACGGTAAAATGTTCATCTGGCACATATATTCGAACTTTGGCGGCGGATATCGGAAAAAAACTCGGATGCGGCGCGCATCTGATTGCATTGCGGAGAATTGAAAGCAGTAACTTTCATATTTCTCAGGCAATTGCGTTACAGGATTTGGAACAGGCAGTAATGACCGGAGACATGTACCGGAAAATTCTGTTGCCGAGCGATAAATCGCCCGGCTATGAGCCGAAGCCTGCTTAAACAGGCATGAGCTTTCAGACCGGAAATTTATTTCAGGGCATAAAATGCAGAAAAACCGGAATATTATATTGATTAAAAAAACAGTGCATAATCATTTTGCACTTTGTATTTTTAATTTTGCATTGTTGTTAAAGGAGGACAACGTGGTATTACAGGCTCAGAGCAAAAGAGTGTTGATTGACAAATACAAACTGCATGACACCGACACCGGTTCGCCGGAGGTGCAGATCGGTTTGCTGACCCATCGGATTTCGTATCTGACCGATCATCTCAAGATTCATAAAAAAGATCATCATTCCCGCAGGGGGCTTCTCATGTTAGTCGGGCAGCGCCGCAGACTGCTCAACTATGTGAAAGGCAAAGATGTTCAGAGATATCGTAGAATCATTGAAGAACTCGGACTCAGAAGATAGAGAAAACATTATGGAAATCGTACTCAAGGCAGACATGGGGGGGAGACCCTTAAGTCTCAGTACCGGAAAAATTGCCAAACAGGCGTCCGGCGCAGTGGTGGTTCAATTCGGCGAAACAGTGGTATTGGTGACGGTAGTGGCTGCCGGGGATGACAAAAGCGGTTTGGATTTTCTGCCTTTGTCAGTGGAATATCAGGAAAAAGTCTATGCTGCCGGACGCATTCCGGGCAATTATTTCCGCCGTGAAGTCGGAAGACCCAGCGAAAAGGAAATCCTGACCGCGCGCCTGATTGACCGCCCGATCCGTCCGTTGTTTCCCAAAGGATATTGCGCGGAAGTTCAGGTGATTGCTACCGTGCTTTCCATGGATCAGGAAAATGAGCCGGATACGCTTGCCATGATCGGCGCATCTGCTGCTCTGGAAATTTCGGATATTCCGTTTTCGGGTCCGATTGCAAGTTTGCGAGTGGCGCGGATTGACGGCGAATTCAGAATCAATCCGCCGATTCGGGAATGGGACAAGGCGGATAGCAACATCGTGATCGCAGGCTCGAAGACCGGCGTGGTCATGGTCGAGGGCGGCGGCAATATGGTCAGCGAAGCGGAGATGATCGAGGCGATTTTCTTCGGTCATCGGGCAATGCAGCCTCTGATCGATCTTCAGATCGAGCTGAAAAAACTTGCCGGAAACGCAAAAAAATCGTTCACATCACCGATCAAAGACGAATCGCTGATTCGGAAAGTCGAATCTTTGGCAGTATCCCGCATTCGGGAAGCCATTGTGATTCCTGAAAAACTCAAACGCAAAGATGCACTTTCGGCAATCGAAAAAGAAATTGCGGAACAATTGTCTGAAGAATTTCCGGATCGCGAAAAAGAAATTGTTGCGATATTCGAGGAAATTCATAAAAAGGTCAGCCGTGATTTGGTATTGAAAGAAGGCATCCGCATCGATGGCAGAAAATTCGATGAAATCCGACCTATTACCTGCGAAGTCGGATTGTTGCCCAGACCTCACGGAAGCGCGTTGTTCACTCGCGGGGAAACACAGGTTCTGGGCGTGCTGACGGTCGGTTCGGGTCAGGATGAGCAGAGAGTTGAAACCTTAAGCGGCGAAGAAGCCAGACCGTTCATGCTGCATTACAATTTTCCGCCGTTTTCCGTCCGGGAAGTCAAGCGGATCGGAAGTCCGGGACGCCGGGAAATCGGTCACGGCGCATTGTCCACACGGGCAGTCGAAAAAATTTTGCCGCCCAAACAGGAATTTGATTACACCATCCGTCTGGTGTCCGAAGTCATGGAATCCAACGGATCCTCTTCGATGGCAACTGTGTGCGCGGGAAGTCTCGCTCTGATGGACGGCGGTATTCCGGTGAAAATGCCGGTCGCGGGCATTGCGATGGGCTTGATGAGCGAAGGCGATAAGGTTGTGATCTTATCCGATATTATCGGGGATGAAGACCATACCGGCGATATGGATTTCAAAGTTGCCGGAACCGAGTTGGGCATTACCGCGATTCAGATGGATATCAAAATCCTTGAGCTTTCTCGCGAGATCATGGAAAAAGCTTTGGAACAGGCTCGTGCGGGACGGCTGCATATTTTGGGAGAGATGGGCAAAACCATTAGCGAACCCAGAAAAGAACTGTCGCCATACGCGCCCAAAGTCATTACCACGCAGATCAATCCCGACAAAATCCGGGAAGTGATCGGTCCCGGCGGCAAAATCATTCGGGCAATTCAGAGTGATACCAATACTCGCATTGAAATCGAAGATTCTGGATTGGTAAAAATTTCAGCGAGTTCCAAAGAAGAAAGCGATGCTGCATTGAGTCGGATTCGTGAAATCGCCATGGAGCCGGAAGTCGGTCAGACGTATGAGGGCTTGGTGGTCAAAATCACGGATTTCGGAGCATTTGTCCAACTGGTTCCGGGTACGGACGGTCTGGTGCATATTTCCCAGCTTTCCACCAAACGGGTCAAGCAGGTCAAAGATGTGGTGAAAGAAGGCGATATGCTGCGCGTCAAGGTGCTGGAAATCACCAAAGA
>CAZMDM010000177.1:0-7571 GCA_964564775.1 uncultured Desulfonema sp.
CCCAATGTCTGTGTCATTTCATCAAAAGACATAGTGCTTTTATCCGAAATCCACGATAAAAATGCCTGTTTTGCTTCAAGACGCACCTTGCGGGGCTTTGTATCGTTATCCCACAATTCATTGAAAAATTTTGCAAATTCATCCATTCCGATAGGCAGAACTTCTTCTGTCATATTCAGATGATGCCTTGCCCACAGGGTCAGTACCAGATTTTTGCAGCTTAAGCGATTTCTGGAAACGTTGCCGAGTCTGATATTCATTTGGGAAAGCATCTTATCAAACGCCATAATTTCTTTCAATGCCGTACTACTTTCGGCAATATCGTCAGAGGATTGAAATTCTCTGTAAATTACGCCGGTTTTGTAATTATCGAAATACAAAGGCTTTTGAAGCAGCAAGCCACCCAGTGTTCCGAGCCATTCTTCTTCCCAAAATGCCAGCGGTAATCCTGCGTTCTCAGACCAGCAGGATTTCCGCCATTTTTCAGCCTGCCACCGGAGTTTCATTGCCTGTCCGTAGCCAACTCGAAAAATATCGTTGAGACGATAGCGTTGAATTAGAGCAGCCGCAAACTGATCTTTGGGCATATCGGCTTTTTTATGCTTGTCATCGAGCTGTTCCAACCCGATGCTCAGATATCCGCAGGCTTTTCTGACCACTGATTTCAATGAGTCTTTATCTCTGATAACGTTGCTATCTGCCGAAATAATATGATTACAGAGACTTGCAAATTCGGTCTGAAGCTGGTGCAGTGTATCTTCGATAGTGATGATACTCAATGCCCGTGTGAACAGAGTATCTTCATCAAGTTCATTGACCGCATACATCGGAACCGGCAGAAAAGCATCCTCCCGCATAGATCTCATGCGTTTGGCACGGGTTTTCAGTTCTCTGATGCTGACAGGCTGATAAATGCCGACCGCATCATAAAACGGCACAAAACCTTTTTCCGCAAGACGGACATTTCTGAGCCTCCACGCTTCCTCTTCGGATTCGGACGAAATAACACCGCAGGATTCCAAGAGAATGTATTGATATTCTTCATGGTTATAATCAATCAGGCGTTTGAAAAACTCGTACAAAAACTCATCTCTCTGCTCTCTGACTTCGACATCAAGAACATTGTCTTTGAAGCGGACATAAAATATATCGTCAAAGGTAAAAAATCCCTCTCCGAAGTCGGCGGGGTCCTGGTCATGCTCCCGAATTATCAGATCAATATTGTGAAACAGATACGGCTCGATCAGTTCGACTTTTTTATTCAGACACCATCGCAGGGTTTGTTTGGGATTTGCGCGGATAAAATAATATAGCCAACGGGTCAGCGAATTGATTTCGAGCATATCTTTTTTCCAGATGTCAATATCCGTAAGATATTCCCATTGGTGCTCAGATGCCAATCCCAATAATTCAAGAGAATCTTCGATTCCGATTTCGTGAATTAAAAAATGAAAATCTTCTTCGGGAAAAGAATGCACCAATGCCGCAGGATGCGGATACTCCAGAATCGCATCCGCCTTTTTATCGCTGGCTAACAAGAGGATATCTTTCCGTTTTGCAGATAACGATTCGGCGCGATGCACCGCTATTTTATCTTGTTCTGTCATAGTGTTTATGTTCCGAATAAGGTAGGAGGAAGCCCCTTGCTTACCCATTCTCACAGGGCAATCACGGGGAATTGCCCCTACAATAGATATAAATTATGAATGATTTTTTTTGATAGCCTTCTGAACCGATGCTGCAAGATCGTGCAGCGTCAAAGGCTTCATCAGAAGCTCGGACACGCCCAGTTTGGCAGCATCTTCACGCGAGATGTTTTCACTGAAACCGGTGGTGATAATAACCGGAATCTGACGGATTTTCAAGATTTCTCTGATCAGTTGAACCCCGTTCATCTCCGGCATATCCATATCCGTAATTATCGCGTCGAAAGCTTGAGGCTGAGATGTGAAATGCTCAAGAGCATGGGGCGGATACTGAAACGTAACCACGCTGTATCCGAGCTTTTCCAGCAGATGTTTGCCGACTTCCGCAAGCAGTTCCTCGTCATCCACAAACAGGATATGTCCTTTGCCGGTTGCCGGTGCTTCGAGATTACCCGTATCGGGATGCACATATTTTTCCACCATCGGAAACAGAATTTCGATATCGGTGCCTTCATCCAGCTTACTGTTGATTCGGATCACGCCATTATGACTCTGGACAATCCGGTGAACAATGGCAAGCCCCAAACCCGTCCCTTTGTCAGGAGTTTTGGTGGTAAAATAGGGGTCAAATATTTTTTCCATAACTTCCGGGCTGATGCCCACGCCGGTATCTCTGACATTCAGACGCACATAATGGCGTTCCGAAGAACCATTCTCCCGGATCGCAATATTGCTAAGGCTGACTTTCAATATCCCGCCTTTTTCCTCCATCGCATGAATCGCATTGGTGCATAAATTCATCAGAACCTGATGGATTTCGGTAGGATTTGCCAGAATATACCCGATATGATCCGAAATTTCCCGATCTATCTTAATATTGGCAGGCAAAGAGGCTTTGATCAGATGAAGCGACTCTTTGACTGCAAGCGTGATCTGAATGATTTTCTTTTCCCGGCAGCTTTCCCGGCTGAAGGTCAGAATCTGCCGAACCAGGTCCTTGGCTCGAAGCGCAGCATTCACCACCTGACTTAGATTTCTATATATTTTGGAGTCTTTGTCAATCTCATACAACGCTATTTCCGAAAAGCCGATAATGCCGCTGAGAATATTATTGAAATCATGAGCAATTCCTCCGGCAATCGTGCCGAGAGCTTCCATTTTCTGAGAGCGGCGCAACTGAGCTTCCATTTTTTTTGCCTCATCTTCCGCTTGTCGGCGCCGTTCCAGTTCATGCTGCATATCGGTATAAAGCCGGGCATTGTAAATTGCCACAGATGCCAGCCTGGAGAAGCGTTCCAGCATTTCCGCACTTTCCGAATTGATCAGTTTGTCTGTTTCGGTATAACAAAGTCCGATCACGCCGTCCGTACTTTTTTCGGATTTCAGAGTAACAGCCATGATACATTGAATGGCATCGGATGAAAAATGCGGCGAGCGACCTGACCAGTTCTGATAATTGTTGATTACAATGCTTTCTCCTCGGATCCAGACCTGCCCTGAAATGCCTTCTCCGGGCTTCAGCCTCAGTCCTGTATAATTTTTGAATAATCCGGTACCGACTTTGAGTTCCAAATCATTGGTATTCGAATCGTACAGATAAATGAACCCATGCGGAATCCGGGTCAGCGTGGCGGCTCTGTTGATAATCGCCTGAAGCAGCTCGTTCAGATCAAGCCGCTGAATCAGTCCCACAGTGGTTTCATGCAGCGCCTCCATATATTCATTCTGACGGCGAAGCTTGTATTCCGCCTGTTTGCGCTTGTCAATCGTGTATTGGGCATGAGAGCCGAAAATCATAAACAGGCACAAAACCACGATCCGCGTCCACACATCATCAATGCTTTTTCCGAAAAGCTGTATCATTACGCTGCCGTGCTGCGCGGATAACATGCCGATACAGAATTCGCACAGCCAGTAAAATATGGAAAGCCCCAGCCCGACCGTCAGCATGTGGTCACTGGGCGATGAATAAAATTTGCTATCACTGTTCATGCAGACATTCCGTCAATAAACGCTTTCACACAATATCCCAGTACATTGTGATTATAACCGCCTTCTAGAATCCCGAAACAGCCGCCTCCGATGCGTTGAGCAGCCGCTCTCACCATTTTTCCGATATCATAATAATCCTGAGTGCTGAGAACTCCGCCCCAATCATTGATATGGTTATCAAAACCGGCTGACACCGCAATCATATCCGCAGAGCAGGTTTCCATTTCATGCTTTATCTGGCTCAGTATCTTGTCCCGATAATGCGAGTCTGTGTTGAAGACGGTTACATAGTCTTTCGACCCCAGAATATTGACTGTTCCGTCTCCGTAGTGCAGATCAAAATCCAGAATATACGCTGTCTTGATCAGATTTTCATGTTTCAGGGCTTCGATGGCAATCGCTATATTGTTGAAATAACAGAATCCCCATGCTGAATCTTCGGACGCGTGATGTCCCGGCGGACGGATCACGGCAAAACACGGCTCTGTTAAGGCGATCCGGGCTGCACGGATTGCCGCGCCTGCGGATAATACAGCAATATCATAAACTTTTTTTCGCTTGACCCATTCGATATGAGATGGGCTGTGTGCCAATAAAATCATGTCCTCGGACGCGGGTTCGGGTTCGATAAATTCCGAATCTGCCCCGATCACGTTGATAATCGCCTCGATGCGCCCGGCTTCCGCAGCAGGATCAGCGATATATACCTGATAGAATTCATTGCGAAATATAACTTTCATAACTATCCTTTCGGATTGAGGTTGACGTAATGACAGATATGGGATATGTGTTTTTATCATTATCAAGGATAATTTCAATCATTTTTTTGCGAATATGCCGAAATCCTTTCATCTGATCGCACCGTATCTGAAAGAAAAACGTCTGCTGATTATTATCGGTTTTTCAAGCCTGATCAGCGTTGACATTATGCAGTTGATCCTGCCGCGCATTATCAGGCGCGTGATTGACGATTTGGCAGAATTCCGCATGAGCGGAGAACGCCTTGCCGTATATGCGCTATGGATCAGCCTGATTGCTGTAATGACCGGTATGTTCCGCTACGGATGGCTGCGCTGCATTATCGGCATGTCCAGACGAGTGGAAGAAGGCTTGAGAAATCAGCTCTTTGCCCATCTTCAGACCTTATCCGCGTCCTATTTCAATACTGCCAAAACCGGCGATCTCATGGCACATGCGACCAGTGATATTCAGCATGTTCAGATGGGCGCGGGAATGGGCATGGTCGCGCTGATTGATGCGCTTTTTATGGGAATTGTGGCAATCGCTTTCATGTGTTATATCAATCTCACATTAACCGCATTTGCCATGATTCCCGCGCCGATAGTGGTGTTCGGAACCCGCTTTTTCAGCAGAAAAATTCACCATATTCATCAGCAGGTTCAGGCGTCTTTTTCCGATCTGACCGAAGTGGTCCGAGAACGCCTTGCCGGTATCCGTATTATCAAGGCATATAACAAGCAGACAGACGCGTTGTCGCGATTGGAAGAAAAATCGGAAAAACTTGTGCGTCAGAATTTAAAACTTGCCAAATTCAGCGGCGCGTTTTATCCGCTCATGTTGTTCATATCAAATCTGAGCATGATGATTGTGTTGTATCTCGGCGGAAGACAGACGATTTTCAAGGTGATCACGCCCGGAGATTTTGTGGCATTCACGTCATATCTGGGCTTGCTGACATGGCCCATGATGGCTCTGGGCTGGACAACCAATCTGATTCAGCGCGCGGCAGCGTCGTTGGAGCGGCTCAATGCAATTTTACAGCAGAAATCTGATATTGCCGAGTTGGCGGATGCCATTGATATTGAGAGTTTCGATGATAAGATTGTTTTTCAAGACATCGGCTTTTCATACAGCACGGATCGGCAGACGGTTCTGAATCGGATTTCATTCGAGCTTGAACAGGGAAAAATGCTCGGCATTATCGGTCCTCCAGGCTCCGGCAAAACCGCATTGCTGCAATTGTTTCCCCGATTGTATGATGTGTCTGACGGAAAAATCACGATAGACGGGCATGATCTTCGGAGCCTGAAAGTGGCAAGCCTGAGACGATTTATCTCCTTTATGCCGCAGGAGCCATTTTTGTTTGACGGAAGCATACGGGACAATATCACCTTCGGAAACCCGGATATTTCCGAAGACGCGTTGCAAAACGCCATCCGAAACGCCGCGCTCGAAGAAATCATCACGCTGTTTCCCAACGGACTCGATACGATTACCGGAGAGCGAGGCGTGGTGCTTTCCGGGGGGCAGAAACAGCGGGTTACTCTGGCGCGGGCATTGCTTCGTGATACTCGGATTCTGATTTTGGATGATCCGGTCAGTCAGGTAGATATGGAAACCGGCGCGAAAATCATCGAAACCATCCGGGCAATGGCAGGGCAGCGAACCATTGTTCTGGCATCACATCGTCTGTCCGCGGTCAGATTTGCCGATCATATCATGGTTTTGGAAGACGGAAAAATTACGGAACTGGGAAATCACGAAAAATTGATGAAAAATGACGGATATTATGCTAAAACTTTCAGAATGCAGCAGATTGAGGAAGAATTACTGGCAGTCAATTAAAATGAGGGTCGCATGAAATTTTGGGATACATCCAGAGAGTGCATGGATCGGGCGGAAATCGCCCAGCTTCAGTTGGAGCGGCTACAATCCACGCTGAATCGGGTATATAAAAATGTGCGTCATTACCGAAAAAGTTTTCGGGAAATCGATTTTATGCCCGAAGACCTGAAGTATCTGGAAGAACTTCGCAAATTGCCGTTCACCGGCAGAGACGTGCTGACAGACAATTACCCCTACGGAATGTGTGCCGTTCCGCTTCGGGAAGTGGTCAGGCTTCATGCGCCCGAAGCTCAGTTCGACAACCCGATGGTCATGGGCTTTACCCGAAACGATCTGGACAACTGGGCGGAACTGACAGCCCGGAATCTGACCGCAGTCGGTGTGGACAGAGATGATGTGGTTCAGATTTCCATGACTTTCGGAATCATCACGGGTACTTTCGGGGTTCAACTGGGTGCGGAGCGCATCGGCGCGTCCGTGATTCCCATGTCTTTTGGCAAATATCCCGCGCAGTTGAAAATTATCCGGGATTTCAAAACCACGATTCTGATTTCCACGCCCACCTTCGCGCTGAAGCTGATCCGGGCAATGGAGAGTCTGAACATTGATCCCGAAACCCTGTCCTTGAAACACGGCATATTCGGCGCGGAATTCTGGTCTGAAAAAACCCGGCAGGAAATCGAATCCCGGCTGCATATTTCTGCTACCGATACTTACGGACTTAGCGAAGTGTTTGGTCCCGGAGCAGCTTGGGAATGTTCCGAAAAAAAAGGACTTCATGTTGCCGAAGATCATTTTATTCCTGAAATCATTGATCCGAAAACGCTGAAGCCGCTTGCACCGGGAACTCCGGGAGAATTGGTGCTGACCACGATTTCCAAAGAAGCCTGTCCCCTGATCCGTTTCCGTACCGGAGACATTGCCGCAATCGATTATCAACCCTGTTCCTGCGGAAGAACTCATGCCCGGATTTCTCGGATATCGAAACGCTGCGATGATCTGATGATGATGAAAGGCGTGGCGATTCTGCCGGATCAGATCGGCAAAATTCTGTGTCAGATCAGCGGCACCTGCCCGAATTATCAATTGCTGGCAGAACGCAAAGACGATGAAGATCATCTGACCATATTGGTGGAAATTTCGGATATTTTCTTTTTCGATGAAATGAAAAAACAAAGGCAGTTTGTTGAAATGCTGCATCAGCATCTGTCTGATTTTCTGGGATGGGAAGTGGCAGTGAAGCTGGTGGAGCAGGGCGCATTCGATCCGAAACAGAAAGTAAAAGATTCGAGAATATCCGATATATGATTTGTGATATGCCCCGCAGGACAAGGCAGAATCCTGTAG
>CAZMDM010000178.1:0-2549 GCA_964564775.1 uncultured Desulfonema sp.
CTTTTTTCCCGGAAATAACAATGTGCATCCGAAATCTCGTAGCCGCGCATCAATCTGCTGCTGCGAACTTATTCGGATTTATCATATAACATCAATACTTTAGTATCACAACACCATCGAACCCCGATTCATCTCTTGCCTTTGAAAATTCGGGATGTTATTATCCGAAACATCCGTCGGCATCGGAGAGATGATGAAAGAATAAAGGAGGCATACGTGAAAAAAATCGCATTTCTTTTTCCGGGACAGGGGTCTCAGTCTGTGGGTATGGGACTCGAGTTTTATCAGCAATATGATATTGTCAGAGAAATTTTCGATATGGCGGAAGAAATCAGCAAAATTCCGCTTTCCAAGCTTTGTTTTCAAGGCTCTATGGAAGAACTGACCATGACGGTCAATCTTCAACCTGCGATCACTACCGTCAATCTGGCATGTTTGTCGCTGATTCGCAAAGAAGGTATCCGTGCGGATTTCTGTGCGGGACACAGCCTGGGAGAATATTCTGCCTTATCTGCCGCAAAATCGGTGTCAGATACGGACTGTATCCGGCTGGTATGCAAACGCGGGGAGTTGATGCACCGGGAATCGCTCCGGCATAAAGGCGCAATGTCGGCAATTATCGGTCTGAGCATAGAGAACGTGAATGCGCTTCTGCCGCAGGTACAGAATGTCGTATCGGTCGCCAATCACAACGCGGATACTCAGATCGTGATTACCGGCTCTCCCGAAGGAGTAAAAGAACTTTCCGCACTTGCTTCGGCTCAGGGAGCGAAAAATATCCCTCTGAAAGTCAGCGGCGCATGGCACAGCCGCTTGATGAAAGGCGCGGAAGCGGAATTCGGAGCTTTTCTGAACACTGTTCCGTTCGAGAAACCTCAGAGTATGGTGATTCATAATGTTACGGCAGACAGTGCGGACACCCCGGAGCAGATTCGCGATCTGATGACTCGGCAGTTGTGCAGTCCTGTCCGGTGGTATGATACGATGGAGCGGCTGATCCGCGAAAATATCGACGTGTATGCAGAGGTGGGACCTGGCAAAGTTCTGACAGGACTTTTGAAGAAAGCTCTGCCCAAAGGCTCGGATGCAAAAGCATTTCCGATCAGCGATATGAAAAGTCTGGAGCAGTTTTTCAAAGAAGTCTTATGATTCCGGCTCTGTTTCAGGCATAACGGGCATCGGCAGTTTGAAAAAGGGGATTCCTTCTTTTTCCAATGTTTTTTCTTCTTCTGGGCTGCTGGTTCCCCGAATACTTCTGGGTTCGGAAACACCGTAGTGCATTCGGAGCGCTTCTTTGGCAAAATCGCTGCCCACATTTTCAAAGTGTTTGTCCATAAATTCCGAAAGCATTTTGCCGAGTTCCGCAAGCTCGGCGTGCGGTTGGGGCAGTTTCGCTTCTTGGGAACCTCTGACGGCAAACGCGGAGGGCAGTTTGAAAACAGAAGTATCGCCGCATATCGGACAGGAGATCAGATGCTGGTCTTTCTGCTCCTGATATGCCTGTCCGTCTTTGAACCACCCTTCGAATATATGTCCGCTGCCGCATTGCAGATCAAATACGATCATCGCGATAAACCTTATCTGTGAAGATGTTATTGAAACTCAGTATCACAGATTGCGATATTTTAAAAGAAATTATTGACAGATGAGTTCAACAAAAACAGCGGACACGCGAACCATGAAAATTCTTGTTACAGATGATGAAGATATGCAGAGAAATCTGCTGAAAGGGTTTCTTGAAAAAAAGGGTTATGAGGTTGTTACGGCAGCCGACGGTTCCGAAGCTCTTGAGAAATTCAACAAAATTCCGTTTCAACTCGTGCTTCTGGATCACAAAATGCCCGGCATGACCGGCGATCAGGTGTTGGCGGAGATGAAAAGAATCAACCCGCTGATCCGGGCAATTATGATTACGGCTTACGGAACTGTGGATACGGCAGTTTCCGTAATGAAACTGGGCGCGGATGATTTTCTGGAAAAGCCGGTCAATTTGCTGGGACTGCTCGAGAAAATTCGATGGATCGAGCAGAGGGTGATGGTTGCGGAAGAGGCGGAAGCCGTCAGTCAGACCCTTTCCCGAAAAGAGCTTCCCATCCGCATTATCGGAGACAGTCCGGTGATCAAAGAAGTTCTTTCCATAGTCGGAAAAGTCGCGCTGACGCCATGGACAATTCTGATCCGGGGCGAAACCGTAACCGGCAAAGCACTGATTGCCCGGCTGATTCATCTGCTCAGTCCCGTGAACAACGGACCTTTTGTGGCGGTCAACTGCGGCGCGATTCCCGAAAATCTCTTCGAATCCGAACTGTTCGGGCATGAAAAAGGCGCGTTCACCGGCGCGGTGTCGGCTCGGCGCGGGCGATTCGAACTGGCAAAAGGCGGGACTATTTTTCTGGATGAAATCGGAGAACTGCCTCTGAATCTTCAGCCCAAACTGCTCAGGACCCTTCAGGAACACCGGATATACCGGGTCGGCGGCGAAAAAGAAATTGCGACCGATGCGCGCGTTGTCGCGGCAAGCAATCGCAATCTGAAGCAGATGATGGAGC
>CAZMDM010000179.1:0-7126 GCA_964564775.1 uncultured Desulfonema sp.
CTGGTGAGACAGCGGCGTCTCCAAATTGTAGATGCAGCCGTACAGTTGTTTATTGAAAATGGCTTTCACAAAACAACCACGCGTCAGATTGCCAAAGCATCGGGTTTGTCTATCGGCTCTTTGTATGAATATGTTACCTGCAAGGAAGATGTGCTGTATCTGGTCTGTGAAGCCATCCACGCGGAGGTGGAGCGCGGGGTCGCAGACGCGCTTTCCAGAGTTACCAGAGGACGGGAAGCATTGGCTGAGGTCATTCGGGAATATTTTCTGGTATGCCATCGGATGTGTGATCATATCCTGCTGATTTATCAGGAAACTCAGTCTCTGCCGCCTCAATGGCGCAAACGGGTGTTGGAAAATGAGGTACGCATCACCGGTATTTTTGTCAAAGTACTGGCAAGGCTTGTGGAAAGCGGACATCTCCCGTATCTGGATGAGCGATCCATCGAGCTTGTGGCGCATAATATTTCGGTATTGGGACATACATGGACATTCCGAAGGTGGTTTTTTGCTCGGCATTACAGCATTGAGGATTATATCGAGCTTCAGACTGATTTTATTTTGGGATTATCCACCGGAAAAAACAGATGATCGCTTTTATCAGACATCGGCTCTTTTCATCCCGGTTTCCGACCGGATAAACGCGGATGTCTGATCCATGATATTTTCAAAATGATCCAGACGAGGATCATCGTAAGTCAGGGTGTTGCTTCTGATTGCTTCCTCAATCTCGGCTGCTGCGGCACGTAATTCCTTAACACTGATATTGCCTGCCGCGCCCTTGACCGTGTGTGCCAATCTCTGGGCATCATGGCTATTCCCTCTTTTCATCAATTCTCGGATAAGCATTGCTGCATCTGCATATTCCTCATAAAATATTGTCAAAAGTCTGCGATAAAGATCATCGTTTCCGAAAATCGCTTTCAGTTCGCTTTTAATATCGGAAAAATTCATATCTGGAGTCAGATTTTCCGGCTCTTCATTTTTTATCCATTTTGAGATAACCGACAACAACTGCATGGGATTGATCGGTTTTCCGATAAAATCATTCATCCCGGCTTCCATACATTTTTCCATTGTACCGCTCATCACATCTGCGGTCATGGCAATGATAGGCACAGAGATGTCGTCCGCACTTTGTGCCTCTGTTCTTTTGTACCTTTCTGCCTCCCTGATTATCCTTGTTGCTTGATATCCGTCCATTTCCGGCATCTGAATATCCATCAGGATCAGATCATAAGAAGATTTCTGTATAGCTCTGACAGCTTCCGCACCGTTTTCCGCAATATCTGCCGTAAATCCGAAATTTCGAAGCAGCTCGACAGCCAGCTCCTGATTGACTTTATTGTCTTCCACCAGAAGAATCCTTGCATCTATACATTGCGGCACTATGGTTGTATCTATAGAATCAGAATTAAAACAAATACTTTCAATATCATCCGAAGCTCGTCCGAATTTTGCGCTAAATGAAAACCGGCTTCCTTTTCCCGATTCGCTTTCAACATTTACAGAACCGCCCATCATTTCTGCCAGACGCTTGCAGATCGCCAGTCCCAGACCCGATCCTCCGAATCTGCGGGTAACAGACCCATCTGCCTGAGTGAAGGGCTGAAACAGGATAGCGAGTTGTTCCTGCGTAATCCCGATGCCCGTATCTGTTACGGAAAATCCGAGCATCACCGAATCGGCTGCTTCTTCAAGCAGTTCTGCCGAAACCGAAATCGTACCGGCTTCTGTGAATTTGACCGCGTTGCAGACCAGATTGAGAAGAATCTGACCGAGTCTCAGAGGATCGCCGATCAGATTGCGCGGCAGAGATTCGGGAATGGAAAACAGAATCTGAAGTCCCTTTTGTTCGGCTTTGATGCGGATCATATTCGATATATTCTGCAATACCTCGTCCAGATTGAAACCGACAGATTCGAGATCGAGTTTTCCGGCTTCTATTTTGGAAAAATCCAGAATATCATTGATAATTCCGAGAAGAGCATTGGCAGAATCGTGAATGGTACTGAGATATTCGCGTTGGTTGGGATCAAGGTCGGTTTCCAAAGCAAGCCATGTGAATCCGGTGATCGCATTCATGGGAGTTCGGATTTCATGGCTCATATTGGCAAGAAATTCGCTTTTGGCTTTATTGGCAGCTTCGGCAGCTTCTTTGGCTTCTCTGAGTTTGCTAATATCCTGAAAATGCCACAATCTGCCGTGCTGTCTGCCATTCACACAAATCGGTATAAAATCCCACAGGATGGTAAGTCCTCCCTGTACAATCATCTCTTCCCCGGATGCCGGTTCTCTTTGGGCAACGATATCTCTGATACGGGAAATGTCCCTGTCAGCTCTGTCAAATAATACGGACAGCCTCTGCAATATCTCGGAAGTCCTGCTTCCTATCAGAGATTCGGGCGTATCGGCAACATGAAAAAGATTGTTGAACGCGGGATTGACATATTCGACAATGCCCTCCTCGGAGACAAGGAGAACTCCGACATGCAGACTCGAAAGAATGGTATGAAATCGCTGTGTTGCGGTTCTCAGAGCTTGTTCTGCCTGTTTCTGCTCGGTAATATCGCGGACAGCCTCGATAGCCCCGATAATCCGCCCCTCCGAATCCTTCAGAGGAGAGGCTTTTCCGAGTATCCATGTCTCTTTGCCGCAGAAACTCGGAAGATGCAGCTCAGCGATCAGCGAATCTCCTTCTCTGCGGACATAGGAATATTTTTGTTCAATATATTCATCTTCAGATGACTGAAGCGCCAGATCGATCAGAATGGGTCTGCGCTCTCCATACAACGGAACAGCGTATTCGTAATCGCCTTTGCCCAGCATATCTTCTGCTTTGATTCCCGACATTTTTTCCATTGCCCGATTCCATGCGATAACTCTGCTGTTCCGATCAATTACCAAAGTAGCATCCGGCAGAAAACTGATAATATCGGAAAGACGGCGCTCGGATTCCAAACGTGCTGCTTCTGCCTGTTTCTGCTCCGATATATCAATGAGAGTTCCCTGATTGCCGATGATGGCATTTCCAGATACTATCGGCTGACTGGAAGAACGAATCCAGCAAAAATTTCCGGTTTTATGTCGGATCCGAAATTCCCGTATCGTATCCTGACCCGAAAGCGCCTTCTGAAATACATCGACCGCAATCGGCAGATCATCGGGAAAAATAAATTCCGTAAAATTTTTTCCGACAATTTCCTGAGCTTTGAAACCCGCAATCTTCTCGATCGCCGGAGATATATATGTGATTATTCCATTGATATTCAAAGAAAAAATAGCATCTTTGAGGTTTTCCGCGAGATTGCGGTATTTCTCCTCACTTTGCCGAAGAGCTTCCTCTGCCTGTTTGCGGTCTGTGATGTCACGCACCACTGTCTGAGCAGCCGGTTTGCCGTCGTACAGAATCGGCAGAGTGATAACTTCGACATCCACAAATGTCCCATCAAGTCTGACATACTGCTGTTCCATGAGTGGAGCAGGTTTGCCTTCGCTGATCGCTTTTCCGATTCTTTCCCTGACAATATCTTTATAATCGGGGTGAACGAAATCCATGACAGGTTTGCCGAGAAGCCTTTCTGACGAATCCGCCCGTATCAGTTTCAATCCCGCCGGATTGATATACACGATCTTTCCTTCGCAAAATACGCTGATCCCATCAGGAGAATGTTCGATCAGCATCCGATAACGTTCCTCGCTCTCCCGCAATGCTTTTTCAGCCTGAGCGCGCGCGTTTTCTTTCATCCGGGATATGAATATTCCCAGTATACCGCCGAAGAATACCGCAGCTATCAGCAATCCGAAAGATTCGTATCTACCTGAAATTTTTTCATAACAGTATACCCAGATCAATACAATTATAATCGGTATAAACAGAACTTTTATCACTGTCTTCATTTTGCCTGATCTCCGATATGCCGATAGTTCAGATTTATGTTTCGTATCTTTATAAACCTAACTTTCAGAAGGTTGAATTGTCAAGAAAAAAAAGATAATTGCGGAAAGAGAGGGGATTGCGGATTGAAAGATAAGGGCAACCACAAGAAGATTGCCCCTTCATACAAATTGGGAATCAGCCCAGAGCTTCTACGCCCGGAAGGGTTTTGCCTTCCATAAGTGCCAGAAAGGCACCGCCTCCGGTGGAAATATACGAAATCCGGTCAACCTCACCGGCTTTATGAACCACCACATCCGTGTCTCCGCCGCCTACGATGGTCAGGGCATACGAGCTTGCAATGCTTTCGACCATCGCCATACTTCCCCGGCTGAACGCGTCCATCTCAAATACGCCCATGGGACCGTTCCAGATAATGGTTTTGGCATCATACAAGACTTCGGAATACAGCAGCGATGTGGCAGGACCGATATCCATCACGATCCAATCCTGCGGAATTTCCTGAATCGTAACCTTTTTGATCTCGGCATCGGCTTCGAAACGGCTTGCGACAACCGCATCAATCGGCAGGTAAAATCGGATGTTTTTTTCAGCCGACTTTCTCATAATTTCTTTGGCAGTTTCGATCAGATCGTCTTCCACCAAAGATTTGCCCACCGAATATCCGAGTGCTTTCAGAAATGTATTTGCCATCGCGCCGCCGATAATAAACTTATCCACATACTTGAGCATATTTTCCAACGCGGCAAGCTTGCCGGAGACTTTGGCTCCGCCGATGACCGCGACCAGTGGACGCTGCGGATTTGCCATTGCTTTTTTGAAATAATCCAGCTCCTTCTGCATCAGAAATCCAGCTGCGGATACCGGAGCGTACTTGGTAATCGCAGCCACAGACGCATTGACCCGATGCGATACGGCAAACGCGTCATTGACATAGACATCGCAGAGAGCAGCCAGTGCTTTGGCAAATTCATCATTGTTTTTTTCTTCTTCAGGATGAAATCGCAGATTTTCCAGCAGCAGCACATCTCCTTCTTTCATCTGGCTGACCATTGTGCCGACATCCTGTCCGATACAGTCCGGTGCAAGTTTCACATCTTTTTCCAGCAGCCGTCCGAGCCGTTTGGCAACCGGAGACAGGCTCATTTTAGGAACAACCTTTCCTTTGGGTCTTCCCAAATGAGAGCCGATAATCAGCTTTGCCCGGTGATCCAAAGCATATTTCAAAGTAGGCAATACTGCCCGGATTCGGGCATCATCCGTAATATTCTGATAGTCATCCAGAGGAACATTGAAATCCACCCTAAAAAAGACCCGTTTGCCTGCAATATCAACTTCTCTGATCGTTTTCATGCGTGTTCCCTTTCTTACGGGTTTCCGTCATTTTGCGGTGAAGTTCTTTTTTTCGGGACCATCGCTCGAAAAAGCTCATGATTCCCGAATTGTATGCTCTGTCAACACATTCTTCCCGCACTTTCAGACCGTCATGGTGTTGCATTGCGGTTTTCAGACACTCGGTTTTGTAAAAGCAGACAAAGCAGCTTTCCGGCGTGTGTCTCAAACCGTCGTTTCCCATCGGAAAAACGGTATCCAGCTTTCCGAAACAATAGGGATGTTCGCTGCTCATAGTTTTCTGCGTTCATCCTGAAAACGTACCAGCCGCTCGATCTGAGCCAGCGACAGCAGATGGGCATATATCACCGGAAGAAAGCCTTTTTTCCGCAAATCCAGAAAATCCGAATCTGGAAGTTCGATCAGTTTTTTCTCATTGATGCCGAAGCATCCGCCGATATTTCGGGGGGTTTTATCGGGTCCGTCATGAATTTCGATGTTCAGAGACATAATCATATCCCGATCCGTCATCTCTTTGCAGAATTTATCAGTCAGTTCATTCATCCGATAGAGTTCCGCAAGATATTCCCTGACCTGTGTCAGAATTTTGCCGGGACTGCCGTCACTTTCCAACAGCGCTTCGCCTTCGGTATCGTTGATAAATTCGCTTTCCTCATCCAGACAGATAATAAACTCGTTTTTGGCTTCATCTCTGCCCAACGCAAAGGGATACCGCCGGATAATTGCCGGGATATACGGCGCCTGCCATTTTCCGTCTTTGCCCACAAACAGATTTTCATCCTGATTCAAGCCCAGCAGGGCATACAATCCGTATTTTCCATGTTCATCTTTGAGAAACACAATCGGATACAACGGAGAGGCAAAATTCAATTCGTTGAGCATTACCGAAGCGATAAATGATTTTTCCGCAAATCTGAACGAGTTGACCGTCTTGATTTTTTTGTTCCCATGTTTTTTCATGTCAAATGGGACTAATTTTTTAAACATCATTCCTCCTATCCAAAAAACTCTTCAGGGTTGAAATCTTGTTTTTACGAAGAACTTATATCAGCAAGCTGAAAAATATGCCATAAAAAAACGGAACAACAAGAGGGAGACAAAAGCGTAAGGATATGGTATAAACTTTGAAACTTGAACTTTCGTAAAATAGCCGAAAAGGATCATCTTCTATGATAAAACGATATTTTACATTGGTAAATATGCTATTGGTGGCAGTGATTTCTTATCTGAGCGTGCAGATATTTTATCAATCGCTGATGGCTCGCTTGGATTCGGGCGTAGGAATTTCAGCTCAATCCGGACTGGCAGCCAATCCTGTAGCAGATACCCGTATGCCGATCAATCAGTATGACGCGATTACGCAGAGGGATCTGTTCAAAACCAAAGCTGCGGAAGATGCGATTGCCGCCGCCGCTGCCAGACAAAAAGAACAGGCATCTGTCGGACAGCCGATGGAACAAACCAAACTCCAGCTCAAGCTCTGGGGAACGGTTTTCAGTGAAGGTATTGCTTCTTATGCCGTAATCGAAGACCTGAAAGACAAAAAGCAAAGTCTTTACAGAATTGATGACAAGATTCAGATTGCCACTGTCAAAGAGATTCTCCGGGAAAAGGTGATTTTAAACAGCAACGGCAAAGATGAAGTATTGGAAATGGGAGAGAAAACTTCTCCTCCGACTGCTAAACCCCTATTTCCGCCAGTACCGATGGGAGAGGCACAGCCACCATCTTCGTCCGAATCGGAGAATATCAAGCTTTCCCGAAATGACATTCAGGAATCCATCAGTGATATGAATAACCTGATGAAACAAGCCAGAATCCGTCCACATTTTACCGATGGGAAACCGGACGGGCTGACCATTACCGGAGTCCGAC
>CAZMDM010000180.1:0-7981 GCA_964564775.1 uncultured Desulfonema sp.
CATCGGCGGGGAATGAGAGTGAAACCTTTGCTGCCTTTCGGGCGGGATACGATTTCCACGAGCATTCCGAAATACCGTTTCACCCATACGACGATACCTCCGTTGTAAATTCCGTCTGCAAGTATCAGTTTCAGACGGGCAGAACGGTCGAATATCCCCGGAAACAGAAGCTTCGCTCCGTCACGATCCTGAATCCCGGCGCTGTGAACGATGACCGTTATGATCAGTCCGAGTGTATCGGTAAGAATGTGACGCTTACGTCCGTTCACTTTGAATGAAATTCGGAACCGGACATTTTTTAAGTGCTTCAAATATCCGATTTAAGATA
The DNA here is from genome assembly GCA_964564775.1 of uncultured Desulfonema sp. Classification (GTDB taxonomy): domain Bacteria; phylum Desulfobacterota; class Desulfobacteria; order Desulfobacterales; family DYRC01; genus DYRC01. Next base: position 329 of record CAZMDM010000180.1, read on the forward strand.
CGCCATCAGCTCGTCTTTTGAAACAATAGCAGTTACATCCGGGACATGCTGTCGGATATTTTCCAGCCCGCCTTCCTGACGATCCACCAGAATTACGGCTTTGACAACATCCAATCCTTCCGATCTTGCCCGCTCAATGGCTTTGATGGTCGAGCCGCCGGTGGTTGCCACATCATCAATCACGGCTACCTGTTCTCCCTGAGCCATATCGCCTTCAATCCATCGGATAATTCCGTGATCTTTCTGGGTTTTACGGATAGAAAATGCCTTGATGGGCTGCCCCTGAAGCTCGGACGCAAACGCGGTGGCAATCGCAATCGGATCTGCTCCGAATGTCAGACCGCCGACTGCTGTAACATCCGTATGTCTGACGGCTTCGAAGATCAGATGCCCGACCAAAAACATGCCTCGGGGACTGAGTGTAACCGGCTTGCAGTTCACATAAAAACAACTTGTACCGCCCGATACCAGTTTGAATATCGGTTCAGGGCTGTACCTGAAAGATTTTTCACAAAGAAGTCGTATCAGCTCGCGTTTCATTGGATTACCCCGGTGATAAAAAAGCCCCTGCCGCTATGGAAGAAGCTTGGTTTATGGGATTCGGCAGAGGCTTGATGAGCAGGAAAAACCGATGAAAGCCATTCCTGAAACTCGGAAATCTCCATACCAGCAAAATCACTTCAGGTCAATCGGAATGTTGTTACACCAGTTCCGGTGCGGCAACTTTCCGGGCATATTTTTCTCGCTGAATGCGAGGCATGTTATCGGCTTTTCCGAACTGAAGACACTGTGTTGTGCAGACCGTAACGCACACGGGTTTCAAGCCACGATCCAAACGGTCTTTGCAATAATCGCATTTGACCACTTTTTTGCTTTCGGGATTCCATTGGGGCGCGTTCCACGGACACGCCCGGATACAGGCTTTGCATCCGACGCACAGCGTTGAATCCGTAAATACGATCCCGTCTTTTTCCCGTTTCTGCATCGCTCCGGTGGGACATGCGGCAACACACCACGGCGTTTCGCAATGAAAGCAGGGAATAAATATGTATGAGGCTTTCGGCAATCCGCCTGTCAGTCTGGGTCCTACGGCAATGATCTGACACGGTCTGGGTCCCGCAGGCAGAGATTTATTGCTCTTGCATCCGACTTCGCAGGAATGACATCCGATACATTTCTGACTATCCTGAAACAGATAATATTCGCTCAAGTCATTCTCCTTTCACAAAAATATCTCAGATATTATTGCTGATTTTCATGGGTATATCAAGATATTTTTCATACAAATATCATATTACACGCGATTTTGGCAAATAAAAACCCATGTCTGCACCATCCCTCCTGAAAATACTGCTTTTTACAAAAAATTATATATTAAATTCAAATATATATAATAACAAAAAATATTAGGGGCTTGCATTCGGGCAAAGAGTTGTTGTATAAAATCTAATATAAACAACTCAGACTGAGAAAGGGGTATGCGGATGCTGACAAGAGGAAACGGGTTGAGAAGAAAGCGATCTTCTCAGAGTTATATCGGAACATGGAGAGCTTACCAGTCGGTATTACATCAGGATACCCGCAGAGAAAGACAGCAGAAACGCCGCTCGAAAATTCTGCTGATGATTCTTTTGCTTGTCGGAGTAATCTATATCATCAGCGGCACACCGCTTATCGGAACCGCATATTACAACGTGCCCCGCAAAAATACGGAAGAAGCTTCCGCGAACAAGAGCCGTTTTGACAAAGAAGACCTTCGCAGACTGTTTTCGGCAAAACGTTTCGGCAATCTGAAAAAACCATATCTGAATGTGATGCTCAACAATCGACATCTGCATATCAAAACCACGATTGATCCCGATCTTCAGCAGTCGATTATGAATGTTGTCAATACCAACGCATATCGCTATATGGGCATTGTGGCAATGAATCCTGGCAACGGTAAAATTCTTTCCATGGTGAGTTATGACCGGGATAATCCCGATACAAATGTCTGTATCAGCAATCGTTTTCCTGCAGCCAGTATTTTCAAAATCGTTACAGCTGCCGCAGCGATTGAGAAATGCGGCTTCAATGCGGAGTCTGAAATCAATTTTGTCGGTGGCAAACATACGCTGTACAAATCTCAGCTCAGGCACGCGGGCGGATACGGCATGTCTCTACGGGATTCGTTTGCCCAATCGGTCAATCCGGTGTTCGGCAAAATCGGCGTGCATTATGTCGGCAAAAAAGGCTTGGAAAAATACGCGTATGCCTTCGGATTCAACCGCATGATGAACTTTGATCTGCCGATGCAGCCCAGTACTCTGTATATGTCTGCGGACGATCAGTTCCAATGGGCGGAAGTGGCAAGCGGGTATAATCGGGATACGGTAATTTCGGCTGTTCACGGCGCAATGATCGGCTCGGCCGTTGTCAATCAGGGCAAACTCATCGAACCCATACTGATTGACGAAGTATGGGATCAGCACGGAAATATGCTGTATCAGAGTTCTCCCCGTCTAATAAATCAGGCGGTCAGCGGCTACGGCGCGGCAGTATTGAAAAAACTCATGGAAGCCACCATAGAAGCCGGAACATGCCGGAAAAGTTTTCACGGCTATCAGAATGATTCGATATTATCCGATCTGACCATCGGCGGCAAAACCGGTACCATCAACAGCAGAAGTGACGGAGGATACCGTTTTGACTGGTTTGTAGGATTTGCCGAAGAAAAAGAAGGCAGAAAAAAACTCGCGCTATCAATCGTGATCGCTCATGACAAATTTATCGGCGTCAAAGCAAATCAGTATGCTCAGATCATTTTCAGATCGTACTTCGGTGATTATATCAACCCGCCTTCCGTAAAACCCGTGATTGCGCCGAATCACGTTGTCAAGGCGGCGAGAGCAAAGAAAGCTGCGCTCAAACCTGCTGTAATTGCAAAATCTGCTGCTGCCAAAAAAATTCATTTGACTAAGAACGTCAAACATCAGCCTCATAAGGCTGTCAGCAAAGCCAAAAAGAAATACGCCTCCAAAAGCTGACAAGCGATTCCCGGAAAATCACCATCTTCCTGTTAAGAAAAAATCTGACTTTATTTCACTCCGTCTGCCGATAGGAGTTCCGCTATAAAACTGCCCACTACAACTTTGCTTTTCACTCTGACAGGAATTTTGCGTTCATCTGCCGTAATCCAGACCTGAATTTTGGCATTTCTGCTTTTTTCAAAAACGCCGCCGACTTCTTTGAGTTCCGGCTCTATCAGATACGTATCGTATTTTTTTTCACGTATAACGATCTGCTCTCTTCTGACAACCTTTACATAACCGATCACATTTTTTTTGCCGTCCGTAATCGGTCTTTCAATGACCGCATTTTCTTTCATGTCTATCTTGCGGATATAGTAAAACGCGGATAAGGGATCGAAACTGCCTTCCATGATGGCAATCGGCTTCAATATTTCATCAAAGTTGATATATTGCGCTTCTTTTTTGTCCCAGTCGAATGTCAGCGTAATATCCCGGATGCTTCTGCCTTCCTGCTGCTTTTTGCGATACAGAACGGATTTGCTGACATCCATATCTGTGTAAGCATCGATCCGATCCCGCACTTTGTAAATCAGGTCGAGCGCGGGAATGGTTTCCGCAGTCAGCACGAAATGATATACCTCACCGCCGTTCAGTGTCGCGATGGGATGCACCTCCATCACGGCTTCTCCGGCTTTGATAAAGCTCCACTTCAATTCGAATGTGAGTTTTTCTCCGGGCTTAAAGGGAAGTTCCTGAGACAGGCTGTCGGAAATCGGACTAAGGCACCAGAACCCTGTTCCAAAAGCCCAAATCCTGAAGAGGACCCAGAGGATTTTTGCTATCAACGGTTTCATCCAGATTCGGTTTTCCGCTCCACAGTTTATAGACCACCAGATCATGTTTCATCACAATCAGGACGTTAAATTCCCAACCTGATTTTTGGGTACGGCGTCTGAAGTTGAAAATATCCAGCACGATATTGCCATAGCGTTCCTGATTGAGATTCTGCTGTTTCATTTCATACGCGTGACACGAATCTCTGACAGACAGACAATCCTGTATGGCAGGATCGAGATCGCTCTGAGAAATCGAAGTATTCGGCATAAATCTCTGCATGATTTCAAGATAAGTCAGGATACTGATATTCGAAGTCGTATAAGGATCGAAATTCAGCTTTACCAGATCATCTGCTGTGGTCTGATACGGGATGATCTGATCAAACGCTGTTTTGATATCTTTGAAATTGCTCCACGGAGACCTGACGGTTCGCGTCTCGCTGGGAAACAAAGACGCACATCCACCCATTCCCATGCAAAGAAATATCATAAGATAGTATATTTTCTTCATAATTCAAAATATTGTTCCGATATCTTCTGCAATCCGCCGGGCTGCGTCTTTCGGGTCTTGGGCGTCGCGAATCGGTCTTCCGATCACGATATAATCCGCGCCGTTTTGAACAGCCTGTGCCGGAGTGGTGATACGCTGCTGATCGTCTTTTTCGCTAATATCCCAAGTCGGACGGATTCCCGGCGTGATAGCAAGAAAGTCTTTGCCGAAGGTTTCTTTGATATGCCTTACTTCAAGCCCGGAGCAGACAATGCCCGCGCATCCCGCGTCTTTTGCCATCTTTGCCCGTTTCATCACCAAAGCTTGCATATCCGAATAAAATTTTTCGGCAAATCCGGCTTCACGAATATGATCTGCGGACACGCTGGTCAGCACGGTAACACCGAGAATACCGACATTGCCCTGACTCGCGCTCACTGCGGCTTTGAGCATTTCCGGGTTTTCGCCGCAATGAACTGTTGCAAACTTTACGCCGAGTTCCGAAATTCCCTGCATAGCACGGCGAACCGTAGCCGGAATGTCATGAAGTTTGAGATCGAGAAAAATTTCAGCATGGCTCAGATCACGAATGATACGGATAATCTCATGCCCGGATCGGATAAACAGTTCCAAGCCGATTTTGAACATGCCCACGTCATATTTCAGCAGTTCGACATATTTCCGGGCTTGTTCGGCTGATGCGAAGTCCAACGGAAAAACGATATAGTCTTTGGGTATTCTTTCCGGCATTATATTTTCCCCCAATCTCCGTCCGAAGAAAACGGAATCACGGATGGCAGAAATGTTTTCTGAGAGTCGAGTCTGAGCTTGCCCGATACCTTGTATTTAAAAGAATCGTCCTTGCCGAACGCGAGCGCTCCTCTGAGCATGGCAGCTGCGGAAGAATACAGCGTAATCGGTATCTTGGCAGTGCCATACGCGGGAATTTCCGTAGTGCTGTCCGATACGCCCTGAGCAATGCTTTTGCCATTGATCTCCAATTGACAATCCATGCCTCTGATAATCAGAGGCGTATCATTGTTGTTGATTACCCGAAGCTCGACATTGAATATGGTTTCAAATAGCTGAACTTCCCGGATACCGATATTTACCAGCGAAATGCGGGGGGCTTCGAATCCCGCACAGCTGCCCAAAGCAGCCATTATCATCAGCACAGCGATGCCTTGTTTCCAATTGCTTTTCATGGTTCACCTGACTTTTCCCCATCGGGAATGGTTTTTTCATAAGACATGGTTTCTTCCGTAGAAAATTCCTCGACCGATACGGTTTTCTCATACGGACCCCGGGCATTGTCTCCCGCATCCGAAAACCCGTCCGGCGGAAGTTCTTCCCATTCAGTTTTGTACATCGTATTCAACACCACGCCGAACATCAGGCGCAGCAGGTCATAAACGGAAAGATGAGGTTGTGTCTCATCCAAAATCTCCTTGTAACGGCGTTTTTCTTCGGATAAACGCTTCAACTCTTCCAATTTCTGCATAAAACTGATGATTCTCAAGCGAATCGCGGGTTGAGTCTGCGGAACATTCACCCCTTTTTCCCAATTGATCCGGGACTGCCGAATCGTTTTATAAGGTGCTTTGAGCAGATCCTGATGACTTTTTTCACTTTTGAAAATATTCTGAGAACGGATATGCGCGCGCATCAGCCCCGCCAGATCCGCTCTAGATTCAAGCACTTCATGCTGAAAAATAAGCCGAACTTCCTCGGGAATAACGACTTCCACATCTTCCAGCATTTTGCGATGGGTTTCGATTCTCTGTTCGAATTCCTGTTGGGCAGTATGCCAGAATGTCCGGCTGCAATATTTAAACAACTTTGCCAACGTCATTCCTTCGGGCAGAGGACTGTATATCAGTTTGCCGATTTTAGGAAGAAATTTACGGGTTTCCTCGAACAGCCTATCCCCGGTTACGGTATGATAAATCATCACCATCATAGCATACCAATCCTGATGATACATCACCCTCGGCAGGTCTTTGAGCATTTCTGTCAATACTTCGTTTCTGAACAGATGAGAGGGAGTTGCATAAGACGGTGTTCCTGCCAGCATGGGCTGTAAAATTTCTTTGGATTCCAAAGTACTTAAGACCACTGCGGTCTCAAAATCTATCAGCCCCATCGAATAATCCGCAGACCGCATATCTCCGATCACAAAGATATTGTCCGGTTTCAGATCCCGAATGGCAACTCCTCTGCGGCTCAACAATCCCGTAACTTTCAGTAAGTTGCGGATAATACTTCTGGCATTGGTTTTATTCTGTTCGAAACTGCGCTGAGTGATGTATTCTGAAAGCATTTTCCGATACTGCTCGATGGTTTTCTGCTCTTCATACGGCATATTTGCAAATGAATTTCTGATACCCTGCATGAATTCCGGCGAAACGATATCGTCTTCCGTTTCAGCTTCGATATCCGCAAGCTGTATCAGAAACCACTCTTTTTTCTTATAACCGGGAATGGGGGAAGCAGGCTTGTATTTCCGGATCAGGATAGTCATCGCATTTTCATACAAGGCATATATATTGCTCAACTCGAAAAACAGACTTGTTTTATCCGAACCGTATTTTTCTTCGAACGCAACCGCATCCCACATCACATCCATCTGGTCAGATACTTCCTCGCGAAGCTTGTTCTGCCTATCGTGCATTTTTTCCATGACAGAGCTGAAAAACGAATGCTTGGACAGACTCATAAAAAATGCAAAGGTATCGCCGATCTTCAGATATTCCTGATACTGCGGTTCCGTGATAAGGGTTTCGATATATTTCTGTTCGATTTCTGCTGGAGTCATCTCGCTTTCAAAAGAAAGCAGCGGAAGCTTTCTTAATAATGCGGATATGCTTGGAAAAATACATTCGATATCCGGCATCAGATGTTCGGCAATCCGTCTTTCCGCACGAATTCCTTCGATATATTTTTCAAAATCTTTGATGGGGGTTGGCGGAATTTTAACCACCAGAATATCATCGTAAAATACCTTGAAACACTTGCTTTTACTGCCTGTTCCGTCTCCCAGCGGCGCAATACCCATCCGGCGGGATACCCATTTCCCCTCACGGCGCACCTGAAGCTCATAAGTTTCATTCTGCCCGCCGATCTGAGTGCCGACATGGATAAATTTTCCGATGTCCTGCTCCAAAGCGCCGAGCTGAAGCTTATAGGTGTCTAAGAAAAAACGCAATACGCTTTCTTTGACATAAACATATTGTTTTTTATCTGAAAAATCTGTACTTTTTGTACTCATCCGGCAACGCTTTATCTTATAACAATACTTCGGACAGTTTTTTAAAAA
>CAZMDM010000181.1:0-9648 GCA_964564775.1 uncultured Desulfonema sp.
TACGATACCCCCAGCCAGACCGGCGCAAGAAATTTCAACTCCTGCTTCATGTAAGTCGTGCCAGGACCAGGCAGTTGATTGGCAAGAATAGCGGAAATGAATCCTGCGGTCAGCATTCCGTGAGCAATCCGGGTTTTGAAAAACGTTTTCTGGGCGTAGGCTTCATTGACATGCGCGGGATTAAAATCTCCGGTAATGCCTGCATAAAGATAAATATCTGTTTCAGATACGGTTTTGGCAAACTCCGCGCTATCCCCGACTTTGATCTGATCTATGGTTTTTCCGATCATATCCTCATCCTTTCCTGAGTTAGAACCACTGACGATGACTCCAGATTTCCTTTTCCAAATCTTTTTTATCTTCCTGAAGCATCAGATACATGGACGCATTCTGAATGGCAATTCCGCCCTGATCTGCCAATGCCTCGACCAGTTTGACCAGATCTTCGGAAAATTCTCTCTCGATAGCGCTGCACAGGCGCATTTCTCCGATTACCTCTTCTCTGGACATAATCGGAACGCAAAGCATAGAGATGATTCCTTCATTTCTGGCTTCTTCACCATATTGAAACCTCGGATCCGTTCCCACATCTCTGATATATACGGTTTCTCCGTCCAGAATTTTGGCGACAGTTTCGCTTTTTTCCGGCGATATCGGTCCCTTGCTCAGAAATTTTTCGCTCAGTCCGTAGCTTGCCATCAGATCCATCGTATTTGTATCTGGATTGTACAAGCGGATGGATACGCCTTTCATGCCGAATGCCTCGCAGATACTGGCAGACATGATGTGCATGACGGTTTTGATATCCAGACTGGAGTTGATGTTGGATGACATTTCGTAAAACAGCTCAGAATTTTTATTGATCCGCTCAAACAGGCGGGCATTCTGAATCGCCATGCCGCCCTGTTCTGCCAGAGCGCCCAGAAATTCGGCATCTTCTTCGGAAAAATCTCTGTGATCCGCCGTATAAAGCGAAAGGATACCAATAGCTTTGTTTCTGACCATAATCGGCACCACCAGCATCGAGGCAATGCCTTCGGCTTTTTTTGCCGCGTGATTCTCGGTTCTGGGATCCGATGTGGCATCCCGGATTGCTAGATAACCGCCTTTCAGAATGTTATCAACTACTTTTCTGGCATTTACCGGTGCGGCATGAAGATAGTTTTGAGATAAGCCTTTCTGAGCTACCGGCATAAACATATCCTCATGTCCGTCTTCGGTTGCCAGAAAGATACAGGCTGCTTTCGCGTTCAAGCTTTCGATAGCACTTTGAACAATTATATCCAGCAGTTGATCTTTATTCAGCGTTGTTCCGAAAGCTTTGCTGATTTTACAGAAAGTTTTGAAATAATTCGTAGTTGGCATTGATATATCTCCTTACAGGGTCAGCTTTGCAGTGATCCCCTTTTTACTGCGGGGTTTTCGGGCTGTTGTTCTTTTTACAACACCGTCTTCGCCTTCACGTTCTCTCAGCCATTGAACAATTTTGGGCGCAAACTCTCTCTGACATTTGGAACTGACATAAATACCGATATGTCCGGTATCCAGACAGATATCTTCGGTATCTTTGCTTCCCACGTTCTTTGTCAGTTGGTTGCAGGCTTCCGGCGGCACCAGATGGTCGTACTTGCCGTAAAAATTCAGAACCGGCATGGTGATTTTTTTCAGATCCACGCGCTTGCCGCCGAGTTCCATTTTGCTTTGGATTAGAAGATTTTTCTGATAGCCGTCCATAATAAACTGCCGAAACGTTTCTCCGGGAACATCGGGGCTGTCGAAAATCCATTTTTCCATGCGGATAAAGTTTTCCACGAAATCTTTATTGTCAACATTTTCAAAAAAACCGACATATTTGTCAATCATCAGTCGGGCAGGGTTGAGCAGCAGAAATCCTAGATTCATAATATCTGCCGGCATATTGCCATACGCATCTGCCATGAGAAAGGCTTTGGAATTTTTCATCCAGACATGCAGCAAGCCTTTGTCCGTATCAAAATTGGTCGGCGTAACCGTAGTCACCAGATTTTTGATTTTTTCGGGATGCAGCGCGGAATACATGACGGAAAACGCTCCGCCCATACAGATTCCCATCAGATGAATTTTCGGGATATTATGTTTATTTCGGATAAAATTGACAATATTCTCCATATAGCCGTTAACGTGATCGTCAATAGTCAGATACCGGTCTTTCCGAGTCGGATACCCCCAGTCAATCATATAGACTTCAAGCCCGCTGTCCAGAAAATTCTGAACTACGCTTCTGCCGGGCTGAAGATCAAGCATGGTCTCCCGGTTGATCAGAGCATATACGACAAGCAGAGGAATTTTGAAGGTTGTTTTCTGAGGTTTGTAATGTTTGAGTTTCACCCGGTCCTCTTCATAAACCACTTCGTAAGGCGTTGTGGAAAGATCGGTATTCAGCGGACTCAGCAGCACTTCCGAAGCCTTCTGCGCGCGGGTTTTGACCTGTTCGGTCGTTTCACTGAGTTTTTTCAAAATGAGATTGACTGCAATTCTGTTTTCGCCCATAATGCCTCCTCCTTTCCGTAACAGACTACGCTTTGCTTTTGCTGCTTTCGATTTCTTCCAGTTTCTGGGAAAGTTCTCTGATTCTTCGTTTCAGCACATGAAATTCCTTATACAACGCGTCCATCTCTTTATTGGTGGGGATGGGAAAAAACTGGAGAACATCGGATAAAAGATCATCTTTGGCTTCACGGTATTCCACCAGAGAACTGATAGTATTATCGAGTGCCTGCGTGTATTCCGGCGACTGAAGCAGGGTCATATAATGCCCTTCCAGAATTTTGACCCAGTTATTATAATACACCTTAATATCATCATGAAGCTCACCTTTTTCCGCCATCTGACTGATTTTTTCCTGCATCACCGCGGTGGCTTTTTCAAGCGGCACATAAAACAAATAAACAAATTCGCTTAAATGGGTATTGAAGATATTCAATTTGTCTATCATCCGGTTGTATCTTTCCTGATAAAAACGGGTCAGTCCGAGCTGGGGAATCTGAAAAAATTTTTTAAATTCTTTTTCATAAATTTCCCGAAAAGATTTGAACACCTCCTGATCGATGTCTTCGAAACTGTAAGCTTTGGTCTGCTGTCCGATTTTAGATGCGCGGTCAATCATCTGTTTCTGAAGCTCAAAACAGCTTTCACAGATTTGCTGCCCCATAGTCATCATAAATTCGGGAATCGAATCCGCTCCTTTGAGCATGGCATCCACGTTTTTGGGATCGCTTAATGAGGACAAAGCTGCTTTGAAGATTCTGCCCGTAGTTTCCCATGATTTTATAGCTGCCTCCTGTGCCGGACTTTTGGCGGATTTTGCAGGATCGGCAGATGTGCCAGCACCCATTTTCACCATCTGATCCCAAAAACTCATTGCAGAATTCATCCATGTCGAAAACACATTCTGTCCGTCTGCTTTCTGCTCCATACTTCCTCCGTTTATCTTGAAACATTTACCTTCATTATACCCATTGTCAGGGGAGTAATTGTAAATCAGTACAAAAACGAATACAAGAATTTTTTTATAGGGGTAAAATATTCGGAAAACTCGACTTTTTTTGAAAATTTACGGAATTTGTCTTTATAATATTGACTTTATACGAAATGCAGGGTAAAAGGAATTAAAAGCTGTGGGAGCGGAGGGAGTTTTGTAGCCCATAACTCTAAATTGAAGGAGGAGTAAATGATTAGAAAGATAGGTTTTTTTGCACTTGTAATGTTGTTGGCAGTTCCGTTTTCAGCTTCAGCAATTCAACTGACCGACTACACCTTTCCCGATACCTTTTATCAGGAGGCGTATGCGACCGGTCAATTCAGTCTGAACAGCGGCAATCAGCCTCAGACCAGCTACAATGGCAGTGTTGCAGCAAATTACATTGTGGATTATAACACCCTGCCTCAGACCTTTCATTTTGACGCCGACGGCATACTATACTTTCAAAAAGACTCTCAGAAAACTCCCGGACAGGATGACAGCCGGGAATGGTACAATGTGAACGCGAAAACCAATTTCGACCAATATTACAAAGATACCAATTTTCTGGGATACGGTTCCGTCAATTTCGGTTATCGCAAACAAAGAGGACAGGATGATGCGGATGACCCGTACATCAAATTCGGTATTGGTGCAGGCTACGGAAGAATCATTATTGCCACGCCTCTTGCAAAAGCGATGCGGGTGGTCGAAGAGTTGAAAAAGTACAGCGTGATCAGTGTCGAACCTTCGGATGCCTGCTATCTGGAACTTGCCCGCATGATTGACAAACAATCCGAGTTCAAAAGCAAGTACGGCACAAAAGATTATGAGCAGTATTGGTACAAAGAACTCGAAGATATTCTCAACAAAGAAGGTTTGCTGAAAAACGGTCATTTGGGCGTTGTCGGTGTTATCCGAATCAGAGAAGTTCTGATTGCAGAACCTTTCCCGACCCGTTATGGCTTCAGACACGGATGGATCGCGAAAGCCGGTATCGGATACATTGCCTCCAACTGGAACGGCGATGATGAGGATCCTTCTTTGGATGCTCAGATTCAGTATGCGCTGCCCATCAGCAATAATCTGCAATTTGTCGAAGACCTCACGTATTCGACCATATTGGGCGGTGATCTGGGGCATCAGTTTGACAATACCATGTCGCTGGCTTATAAAATTTCCGACAAAATTCTGTGGGAAAACGATTGGGTATTGAGTATCCTTCTTCCCAAAGACGATGACCGAGACAATGTCTATAAGAACACACTCACTTCAACCTTCCGGTATTACATTTCGAATACGATAGATCTCAATCTGAAGTTGGTTCTGTCTCATTTGGATGACGGTTCGGATACCAATGATGAAGTTGAAAAAGCCGTTATACTTGGTGTAACTTACAGACTCAAATAGTCGTTGCAGGACAAAAACATCTCTCCCGCCCTGCCGAACAAGAGGTAATTTGAGATTTCCTCTCCCTTTTTACGGGGAGAGGATTTTTTATTGATATGAGACCGATCAAAACCTATTCTCCCAAAATTCTGATCCGATCTGCCAACTGGATCGGCGATGCGGTGATGAGTACGCCGACTATCCGGGCAATTCGCAGAAATTTTCCGGGCAGCCATATTTCGATTTTGGCAAAGCCCTGGGTCGCGCCGCTTTATAAAAACAATCCTGATATTGACGAAATTCTGATCTATGATGCCGGAAAACGACACAAAGGGGGTATCGGAAAATTCCGTCTGGCATCCGATCTAAAGTCCCACAGCTTTGATCTTGCAATCCTGCTTCAGAACGCTTTCGAAGCGGCATTGATTACTTGTTTGGCAAAAATTCCGAATCGTCTGGGATATGACACCGATGCACGGAGACTTTTGCTGACACATCCGATCCGTCTTGATCCGGCAAGAAAAAAAATGCACCAGATTGATTATTATCTGGGAATCATGGAAGGCGCGGGCTTGAAAACTTTTGGCAGAGAACAGACGCTGATACTTTCCGAAGATGAAAAGCAGGCTGCTGAAACGATATTGAAAAGTCAGGCGTTTTCAACAAATGATATAATTGTCGGCATCAATCCCGGTGCTGCTTACGGAACTGCCAAACGATGGTTTCCCGAACGCTACGCTCAACTCTGCCAACGGCTTATGAATCAATTCAATTGTAAATTCATACTCTTGGGAAGCAGAGAGGATCAGGGTGTTGCCGATTTTATTGAGCAGCAGATCGGGAGAAATACCGCCAATCTCTGCGGACAGACAAGCCTGCGGGACGCGTTTGCGCTGATCGGGAAATGCCGATTATTTATTACCAATGATTCCGGTCTGATGCACGCTTCTGCCGCTTTGAATGTGCCTCAGATTGCGATTTTCGGCTCAACGAATCATATTACCACAGCGCCATCAAGCCCCGACAGCCATATTATCCGAGTTCCTACACCCTGTGCGCCGTGTCTAAAGCCGGATTGCCCTACGGATCATCGCTGTATGGATGCGATCAGCGTGGATATGGTATATTCGCTTGCCAAAAAGCTTATGAATACATTAGCTTTTCCAGATTGATTTTGGCAAATTCGATAGTCGGATCAAGCGCCAGCGCCATCTGATAATAGGCAACCGCCTGTTCCTTGTTGCCCATATCCCGATAGTTCGATGCAATATTGGCATAATCAATTGCAGAACCGGGATCCAGACGGATAACCGTCTGAAAACAGGCTATAGCTTTTTCGTGATCTTTGAGCTTGAAATAACAAAAACCTTTCAGATTATGAACATCCGTGCGGTCAGGATCGATTTTTTCTGCCAGATCGAGATAGCCCAACGCACTATCGTAATTTCCCGTATCTTTCAAACATATTCCCATATACACATAAATACTTGCCAAATCCTGAGACGGCGGATTCAGTTCGAGCGCGTTTTTGAAATATCCCAATGCCGTATCATAATCTCCCATCAGAAGATAGACCGAACCCAGATAAAATTTGATATAGTACTTGTTCGGCAGCAGCTTTTCCATTGCATTTAATTCGACAACTGCCTGATGCGGCTCGTAATTCTGATGAATCAGCTTGGCGGAAAACATACCGACATTCATGCCGACAGCCCGTTCTCTGAAATGCGCTCCGGGAATAATTGTATAAAATGCGGGAATCTGCAGCATCGGATGGGTGGTGTTGATGACGAACACTTCCATATTTTTTTTTGCCAATGCCGCAATCATGTTTTCGACTTCCACCCGGATATTGTTATCCGAGAGGTTCGGAAGCTCGCCAATCTCAATTTCTTTATCGGGATTCATTATAAATTCGGCAGCTTCAAGATGTTTAAACTTGGGAAGACCGCTGGCAACATAATTGGAGCCAGAATTGAAATCTCCGGCAAGCTGCGCCACTTCGGTCAGTGCGCGGCTCAACGCTTTCTGAGGATCAGGGGTTGTGCCGGCTGTCCAGACAATCTCGCTTTTTTTCGGAAATGTCGAAGGATCATACGCTAAGACACCGACAGTCGGAATACCGATATCCAATGAAAAATCAGATAGGTATAATTTGATTCCCGCGTTGCGGTATTTGCTAATCATCTCTTTTGTCGCAGGATCGCTTACGGAATCCGCTCGGATTGCCGGAACTCTCATGCGATTGCGGCTGACCAAAGATGAAACATGACGTTCCACGATCTCACAAATTCCCTGACTCAGCGCTTCCTCGACACAATTTCCCGCAGACGGACCGTTGTATTCATTGATGGCAAAAAACCAATCAAAGGGAATCAGAACTTCTTCATTTTTGCTCAGATTATATCCCTTTGCCCATGACATGGAGAGATTTTCGAAAATTTTTCGGCTGATGTCAAGATCATCCGACTGATCGTGAACCGAGTGGGCGATCTGCTCGAAAGGCATGGCTTTTTCTCTGATATTCCGGTATCTTTCCACAATGAAATTCTTGGGCTTCTTGCTAAAGCTAAAAAAGCTGTATCTTTCGGCAAGCTCCATGACCGCACTGGCTTCGGCTTGCTGAGGAGTTGCGCCTTTACCCATCTGCTTTTTGGTTCCAATGACCGACAGAGCGTCTTTGCCGCAGAGACTGAAATATACCGGAATATCCAGCCTTCCGTTGTCAATTCGGATAGTTTTATCCAGAATGTTCAGGCGGATCTGTTTCAGCCGCTCCTTAAATTGCTTGACGGTTTCATCGGGAGAGCGTATTTTATCCTGATCGTAAGTGAACGTTTTATAAGCGTCTTGAAGCACAATCCGAGTGGTCATGGCATCCTCCGTGAATAAAAATCGAAAGCTGTATTTTGACTGCTTTTGACAAATAACTCAAGTGTTTTTTGCCATACTGCCGGACAAAATTTTTTGATTTACATTCAATTCAGTTCTTTATAATCTTTTAGCATATCTTATAATGTTTTTCAGATTCGGAGAAAAACATTACGAGAGAAGTATATAATAAACTTTAGGAGGATACTGGTATGACCATTGACCGTTTTATTCTGCGCTTTGCAGGCTCGATGATTCTATTTAGCCTTCTGCTGGCTGTGGCGCATAGTTATTACTGGCTGTGGCTGACAGCATTTGTCGGCGCGAATCTGCTGCAATCTTCATTCACCGGCTTTTGTCCTTTGGTCAGAATTTTGAAATCAATGGGAATAAAACCGGGACAGGCGTTTGATTGAGCAGTATGAAACATATTTCAGATCAGGAGCTTGCTGGGCAGATGTTCATGCTCGGATTTGACGGAGATATTCTCAATGACGAATTGAAATATCTGATTCGGGAGATGAAAATTGGGGGGATCATTCTGTTTTCACGAAATATGCCCGGCTCTCCCCAAAACCCGGAACAAATCAGTGCGTTATGCCGATCTGTTCAGGAATACGCCTTATCCTGCGGACTTCCGCGTCTGCTGATTTCCACAGATCAAGAAGGCGGCAAAGTCGCGAGATTGAAAGAGCCATTCACCGTATTTCCGGGCAATCCCGCCATGAACGGACAGCAGGATGCAGAACACTTCGGCACAATTACTGCGTCCGAATTGAAACGTGTGGGAATCAACATGAATCTTGCGCCGGTGCTGGATGTGGCAATCGGAGACAGCATTATGGCGGACAGGGCTTTTGCCGGTGATGCCCATCAGGTCAGCCGAATGGGAGCATGGGTGATCGGAAGTCTTCAGGCTGACGGTATGATGGCAGTCGCTAAACATTTTCCGGGCATCGGCAGAACCGTTATTGATTCGCATCTGGATTTGCCGAGATTCGATGCTTCAAAAGAAGATATGGAGACTATCGAGCTTCTGCCGTTCAAAACAGCAATTGAGCATCGGGTTGCCGGAATCATGCTGTCTCATATTTTATACACCCGGCTCGATTCGGAGTTTCCGGCAAGCCTTTCCATGAAAATCATCAAAGACTTGTTGAGAAACGAGATGAAATATGATGGCTTGGTTATGACCGATGATTTGGATATGGGTGCGGTTGCCAAACATTATGATATCCTCACCTGTATCCGCCAAATCCTGCTGGCAGATGCGGATATTATTCTGATATGCAGACAGAGTGCGAAGGTCGGCATTGCATATCACGAGGTAGTGAAACATATCCGGGATTCTCGGATCATCAGACATAAGGCGATGGTCTCTTATCAGCGAATTTTGGGAATGAAACAGCGCTTCGGGCTGATTGCCTGACGATTCTTTCAATCGGGAACACTATCACAAACCTCCTTCAAAACTGTTCATCCGATCAGAAATATCATCTTGCTGGGATTTCCTGAAAATACAATGATCGCATTTAAAAAATCTCTGCCGAAATTGAACGCGCTGCCCGCTCCTGAAAACCGCCCCAGCATGGTGAAATCGCTGTGGGGAAAGCTAACGGGGAAATTTGTATGAACGGGCTGCTTTCCGACTGGCTGCCATTAAAAAAATAGGAGAAAGCATGGAACACCATCATCACGGATGTGAAGGGCATTCACATCATTCTGTCAACATGGATGAAAGCACGGGACAGCATCTGCTGCTTGCTCTTGCGTTTAATTTTATTATTCCTGTGGCGCAGATAGCCGGCGGCATATTTGCTCACAGTATCGCGCTGATTTCGGATGCGATCCATAATTTCAGCGATTTTACGGCAATTCTGATTGCATAC
>CAZMDM010000182.1:0-6791 GCA_964564775.1 uncultured Desulfonema sp.
ACGAATATATCATCAAATTCAGCCCTAAAGAGGATAATTCTTTAAAAGAAGCGGAAAAAATAAATGAGAAATAGCAAAGGTGAGAAATTTATCAATTCTCATTATCAAAATAGGGAACAGTGAAGCATGGCTTTTCAAAAAAATATTTTGTGCATTGGCGCGGGCTATGTCGGCGGTCCCACAATGGCGATGATTGCTCTCAGATGCCCGCAATACAAAGTTACGGTCGTGGATATCAAACCTCAGCGCATTGCACAATGGAATTCGGAACCTCTTCCGATCTACGAGCCGGGTTTGGATGAAGTGGTGAAAGCCGCCAGAGGCAGAAATCTGTTTTTCAGCACGGAAATCGACAGCAATATCCGTGAAGCAGATATTATTTTCGTCAGTGTCAACACACCGACCAAAACTTTCGGCGCAGGCGCGGGTATGGCGGCTGATCTTCAGTATTGGGAAAAAACCGCGCGTCAGATCCGCGATAATGCCGATTCTCCCAAAATCGTTGTGGAAAAAAGTACTCTGCCGGTCAAAACTGCTTTGGCAATGGAGCGCATTCTGACTTCGGAGAGCAAAGTTCATTTTGAAGTCTTGTCCAATCCCGAATTTCTGGCAGAAGGTACCGCGATCAGAGATTTGGAAAATCCTGACCGGGTGCTGATTGGCTCACGGGAAACTGATGCGGGTCTGAAAGCAAGAGCCGAGTTGGTCGAGATTTATGCCAACTGGGTTCCCAAAGACCGCATTCTGACCACCAATACATGGAGCAGTGAGCTTTCCAAACTCGTTTCCAATGCGTTTCTGGCACAGAGAGTTTCTTCCATCAATGCGATTTCCGCGTTGTGCGAAAAAGCCGAAGCAGATATCAGCGAAGTATCCAAGGCTGTCGGTATGGACAGCCGTGTGGGAAGCAAATTTCTAAATGCCAGCATCGGATTCGGCGGCTCATGCTTCAAAAAAGATATCTTGAACATGGTCTATCTCTGTCGTTATTACGGCTTGAATGAAGTCGCGGATTACTGGGAAGGTGTGGTAAAGATCAATGACTATCAGAAAGAGCGCTTCGTGATGAATATGCTCGATGCTATGTTCAACACGCTTGCAGGCAAAAAAATCTGTCTGTTCGGATTTGCGTTCAAAGCAGATACCGGAGACACCCGTGAAAGTCCGGCGATTTATATTGCCCAACGGCTGGCAGAGGAACATGCCCATATCGTCATCACAGACCCCAAAGCTTTGGATAATGCCAAAAACGATCTGAAAAATGTGACAGGCAGGATCGATTATATTTCAGACCCATACACTGCTGTATCCGCTTGTGATGCCATTGCCGTAATGACCGAGTGGAAATTATACAAAGAACTGGATTATAACAAAATTTGGCATTCGATGGTCAAGCCCGCGTTTATTTTCGATGGCAGAAATATTTTGGATCATCACGCGCTGTTTGAAGTCGGTTTCAATGTCTATCCTATCGGCAAGGCGGCGCTGACTCATTTCCGATAATCAGAAAAACAACACTTTCCGCACCCACTGAAATCCGATTTTCAACAGCTCGACATCATCCTTCCGAATCAATCGAAACATTTCATCATTTAATCCGAATTGATCCAGCAGACCGTTTTCGAAAATCTGCTGCCGGAAATTATCGAGATCATACAGTGCCAGATGAAAAATATGACGTGATTTCATATCCAAAGGTTCGGGATGATACTGATTTTTCAGGGCAATAATTTCCATCATCAGATCATTCATCTCGTGATATTCTGCAAGTTCCTGAGATGATATCCATTCCCGGACTGTCTGAGATCTGTTTTCTTCGAATCCTTTACAATGATCTTCCTGAATAATGGCATACTGTTCGCTGATCTTTCCCGTTTCTCTGCTGCGGGACACGAGACGGATCAGAGGATAAATCCGGCATGAAGACGGACGATGCTCATATACGCTGCATCCGCCCGGAGTTACAAACGGACATCGCAGTTCCTTTCTGTCCGCAGCTTTCAGAGTGATTACCGGAAAACCGGTCTGGGGTCCCGTGTGCTGCAAGGTATATTGATCCAGAAATTCGGAAGAAGACAACTTCAAACCGTTTTTCAGACGAAGAATATCATAAGGCGTTAAAAATTGGTTTAAATCCCGGCAGCATTCGTTAAAGCACAATACTTGCTCGGAACATGCGAACCGAAAGCGGTCATCCGGCATCAGATATTCGATTTCATTCATGATTTTTCCAATTTCTTCTTCTCTTTTTTGTAATTTTCAGGGTGAATCAGACGATCAATCCCATCCACAATCAGCGAAATCAGCTTGTACAGCAGCAGCCCTACCAGCAGAGTATTGCCTATCGGCGCCCACAGTGCACGCCAGCCGCCGCTATCCTGTTGTTGTTGGTCATCTGCCATTTTATCTCCTATTTCGGTTTATTTTCCTTAGTCATAATACTCACCTTGAACGTAACAGACCGATTCATCTCCCGATCCTGCTCCGTGCGCTCTTCCTTTACCGGCTCTTTGGATGCTGCGGCTCTGAGCGTGAACATTTCAGGCTTGAGTCCTTTTGCCACAAACTGTGCCATCAGTTCCTCCGCGCGTTTCTGGCTGATCGCGGTATTGCGTTCTTCGGTTCCGACACTGTCCGTATGTCCGGTGATTTCGATTTTAATCTGTTTGTCAAACACCTGAGAGGATTTCATCAATTCTTTAATATCGTTTGCAAGCTTTTCTACAAGATTCTCCTGTCCCGGTTTCATTCTTACAGAAACCGTATCAAAAAAAAACAGTGTATTTTCAATATTTTCTCTGAGGATATCCATATTTTTCGCATCACGATCAATCAGCTTATGATGATCGTATCGGGTAAGGCCCGGAACAGCCTCGACCAATTTTTTGGAATCCGCAATCCACTTATGAGGCGCTTCTCCTTCGGCAATCAGAACGCCGTCCTTGTATGTCAGTTTCACGCTTTCCGGCGGATTGAGAATTTTGCTGATTCTTCTGACCATAAATTCAGGATGGGAAGAATGAAACAATTCCCATTTGAAAACCACTTTGTCGGTTTCGATATGGGATTCGTTCAGCAATTTTACCGGATCCGCTGCCATCGAATCTCTGAGTCCGAAAAGATAATACTGCCCTTTCCGTTTATCGGTTTCTGCCACGATGATTCCGGGTTCTTTCTGAAGTTTTTCCAGATAATTTGTCCACCGGATATGGTCGCGAATTGCAAAAAACGAGGCATATCCGATCACAAATACGATGATTCCTGCCAATGACCACAACACAAAGGGATTCCGCTCGATCTGTTTGGGCTGGCTTTTCAAGCAGGCTGACAGATGAATTTTGGCGGATTCGAATTTCGAGGTATCGCCGTCAAAATGCCTGAGATTGTCCAGATTTTCAAAATGAATCGCATGAACCGCGTCTCTGAGAATTTTTCTCAGTTCCACCGGCGCGTTGCCCCACACAACTGCTGCCAGAACCAGAAACTGGCTCTGTTCGATCCAAATGCTTCTGTCCCCGAATTGCAGATTTTCAAGGCTGTCATCCTGTGTCGCGCCGAAAGAATCCCGGACAAAATCCTGAATCGCGGTCAGCATCCCGGACACCATATCCGCGTCCTGTACTACCACCGTATCTTTGGATACATCACTTTGCAGTACCAGTCCGGTTTCCCGGTGAATCAGAAACACCTGCTCCACCTGATAGACCAGCGAGTGAAGCAGGGCAACTTCTCCGAACGGCTTTTTGCTCTTGAATGCCTCATACCGCCATCGGAGTCCTCTCAGCGAAAGTCCGTGTTCCAGCGTCGCACTGAAAGTCTGAATCATTTCTTTGATCAGCGTGGTAATGGCTTTGCGGATAGCAGGCAGCATGACCGGAACCAGCATACTCACCAGTGTTCTCGGATCGCGCTTGATCGAAGCTTCGATAGCCCGCTCCGTAACAGGTTCCATAGCGGTAACGATCTGCGAATCCCGGGATGAGCGCATCATAATGGCTTCCGGCAGAATGCTGCTGACTTCTTCGGCTTGAAGTTCCTGATTTTCAAGCATATTCAGAAGCTGCTGCATTTTGTCGAAACGTTCCTGCATGGGACCCAGAAGCAGCTTTCTGAGTTCCTCCAGTGAATCGTCTGTCTGAGGACGGATTTCCGGGGGTTTATCCGATTTGCGGAATAGCATGAATCTTATGTCCTGTCACTGCCGATTCTGATTGCCATTTCGGAAAACAGATCCGACAACGCGGAGCGATCAACCTTGCCGGCTTTCAATTCCTGAGCCGTCTGCTCAATTGTATATGACATTTCTTCATAGCGGCGGTAAATCTCGTTTTTCAGGCTCTGAGACAAATCTGAAATCTGCTGGCGCAGATCAGTGCTATTCTCATTGAACTGCTCGCCCAGATTATCGAGCTTCTTCTCGAAGGAACGATTCACATCTTTCAGTTGTCTCGAAAGTTCTTTGAACGCGTCGTTTCTGGCATTCTGCTCCTGAATCAGCCGATCTTTGAGCATTTCGATTTCTTTGCTGACGTATTTTTCCAGCGACTCGATATTTTTCTTGGATTCGCTTTTGGAATCCGTCATTTCTTTGAACATCCGCTCTTCGAGCCGGGCAAAGCGTTTTTCATAATCGCTCATCTGATTGCCGAAAATCAGGTCTCTGATTTTATCAATATTTCCGGCTCCGTCCTTGACTCCGTTAGTGTTGCTGCCCGAAGTCTGAGGTCTGACACTTCCATCAGTACCCGAATTTACAGACATGTCGGACATATCCGGCATCCGTTTCACTTCCTGAGTTTCACTCATCTTTCCTCCGTCCCTGATATATGCCTTGCCGTTTTCTCTGACCACAACCGTTGATGCTTTGCGGTTGAGATACAAAGGGCTTTCATCTTTTTTGTCAGGCTCGCTCATCGTACCCGCTTCCGTTCTGAAAGTTTGTACAGCATCTTACTAAATTTTAAGTCCATTCATCTCGTACCTCAATACATCATTTCCTTTTATCAAGCAAGAGAGTTTTTTCGATAAAGTGATTCTGACAACTCTGATACGCACTGACATAAAGATTGCTGAGTTTGCGGCATCGCCTTGATTCTGACGATATTGTGTGTTATATCAATCTGAATGACATCGCGGCAATAAATTTCTGGGAAAGAATGCGTGATTATTTTTTAGTTTTTATATTAGTTTATATTAATAGTGAACCCCTTGCTTTTCTGAAAAACTTCGGGACAAAGGAGTTCTGACAGAGCATTGTTATGAGCGAACATAAAAAAATACTGATTGTCGAAGACGATGGACTGATCTGCGAGCGTCTTCGGATTACATTCGAAAATTGGGGCTATCTTACGATACATGCAGATACGGGAGATGAAGCTGTCCGTCAGGCTTTGTCGGAACACCCGGATATAGTGCTGATGGATGTCCGTCTGAAAGGCAATATGAACGGCGTGGAAACCGCTCGCGCCATCCGAGAATATATCGATATTCCGATAGTATATCTAACAGCATACTCGGATCAGTATCTGTTGAATCAGACAAAAAATACGGATACTTATGGTTATCTTATCAAACCTGTCCGGGACAGAGAACTCTGGGCGACAATAGAAATGGCTTTTTACAAGCATCGGGCAGATAAAGTGTTGCAGGAAAAGCATCGGGAACTGACCAAAGAAATTGCCGAGCGCAGGCGGGCAGAAGATGCTTTGAAAAAGAGCGAAGAAAATCTTTCCCGAGCGTATCATTTTGCGGAGGCAACATTAGATGCTCTGACAGCCCATGTCTGCGTGTTGGATGAAACAGGCACGATTCTGAAAGTCAATAAAGCATGGCAGGCGTTTGCCGATGATAATTCATCCGTAAAAGGTCTATATTTTATCGGAAGCAATTATCTGGATATCTGTGATGCGGCAGCCCGGACAGATTGCAAAGAAGCAATTGCTGTGGCATCCGGGATACGCGCCATACTCAACGGAGAAAGATCGTATTTTTCAATCGAATATCCCTGTCATTCTCCCACAGAATTTCGCTGGTTTATCGTCAATATCACCTCTTTCTTCGATGGTTCGGCATTACGGCTTGTGGTTGCCCACGAAAATATCACCAAGCGCAAATATGCGGAACAGGAGTTACAGGAACAGAAAGATCTGCTGGAAACCATTTTTGAAAGCTCCCCCAGTAGTTTGATGCAGGTCAATGAAGACGGACGGCTGGAAAAAATAAACCGGGCAGGTATCAGCTTTACCATGCGCCAGTCGGAAGAATTGACCGATCTGCTCGGCGGAGAGGTCTTCCGATGCGTCAATGCGTTCAGGGGAGAAGGATGCGGTAAAAATCCCGAATGCGCCACATGCCCCATCCGTTCCAGAGTACAGAGAACGTTTCAGACCAATCAGCAAATCTTCAATGAAAGCGGTCGGCTTACAATTTTAAAAGATAATCATGAGCTTACAATTGATTTTCTGATTTCGACACTGAAAGTCAGAACAAAACGCGGGGACAGAGTTCTGCTGACGATTACGGATATTTCTCCATTAAAGAAGATAGAGGAGCAACTGCGCCAAGCCAAAGCTGCTGCCGAATCAGCGACCCGTGCCAAAAGCGAATTTCTTGCCTCCATGAGCCATGAAATCCGAACTCCGATGAATGCCATCGTGAACATGATCCGACTTCTGCTCGATACGAAACTCGATTCCGAACAGCGAGATTATGCCAAAACCGCTTTGGATTCTTCGGAGATTCTGCTGGTACTGATCAATGACATTCTGGATTTTTCCAAAATCGAAGCCGGA
>CAZMDM010000183.1:0-22460 GCA_964564775.1 uncultured Desulfonema sp.
CGACCAATATATGCAATCACGGAAAAATTGACTATGACGGAAAAACCATGAAAGGTGCGTATCTGATTTCCAGTGCGATTTTGCCGGAATATCAGGGATACGGAATCGGTCAGATCATCGGTGTGAAATTGCTGACCGGCTTGTCTCCGGAAATCTTGTTCACCACCTGCGCCCAGTCTGCCGCGCTTCATGCCCGCGTGAACCTGATCCGCAAAGGATTGGTCAGCGGTTACGAAGTATATCCGAGACTGGAACAAGAAAATGGAAAAGAGATTCTGAGAACGCTGCCGTTCAGGGAATTGGACTTTGCAATCAGCGCGTTCCGACAAAGCTATCTCGGTGTTGTCGAAGGACTTTCCGAGGAAGTCGAACACGCGCTCAGAGGATTGACGATTTTTATGGTCAGAAAAAATCTCTACGGAAAAATGTATGATTTCAACCCGTGGGAAAAGGACGGACGACAAGACGCTCTTGCCAAAATTTTGGGGGCTACGAACCGAGATGGTGTCTTGGTGATATTCAAAAGGGCAGTATGATCGCCGAACATTATCTTCAAACTGCGTGCAAGCGTCTTGCTGTTGTCAATCGGATAATCCGCGAATATGGAGAGCTTTCGCTTGCCGATTATTTGAAAACGCTTACACCGAATTCCTCATCCTCCTATCAGAGTCGTGATGATTTTTTTGATGCGGTATTCCGCTATGCCTCTCCTCTGCTCGGAGAAAACATTGCCGAACAGGCGGTTTCGGATTTGAAGGCATTTCCGATGATTCTGACTTCAAACCATCTCGGAGTCGAATATTTTTCTCAATCTCTTCAAAGCAGTATTTTATTTTCTCTGCGCTCTCCGGCAAAAACCGTTCCGGTATTTTCATTCGGCAATATCCCTCTGAACAATCTGACCTATCCCAGAGGGGTTCTGCTTTATGATGTCGGCTCTGACAAATACGATAATATGCCTTTGAAAATACCTGTATTTCCTGATAGATTCAAACGATGTATTGCCAGTGCGGCATCAGGCTTCAATAAGGATATGATTCGGAAGGTTCATCAACAGATTTTTACTCTGCTGAATCATCGTGAAATTTCATCTGCAATTTCAGATACGATTCAGCAGATATTTCAGCACTGCTATACTCCTGATAATGTTATCGGTTTATCGGATTATTCTCGGCAATGCGCGGTTTCAAACACGCTGATTTGGAAACGACTTTTCCTATATAATGCGTCCATTCCCGAACTGATCTATCTTGAAATAGAAAAAATTGTAAGCGATATTCTGAAACAGGATTTATCCGATTCAAAAACCCTTATGAGCTATGTTTTATCCGACTCGGAACTCAGAAGACATATTCTTGAAGAATTGAATGGTATCAAAGGATGCTGGAACCGGCAGGCTCTGGAACAACGGATTGCAGATAAAAGTCGTTATCGGAAACATTGCGGAACAATGTTTTTCTGGGGAATTGATGCTTCGGGAAGAAGAATACCGTTTTATCTTGACGCAGAGTGTAAAAAGAATATAGTGCTTCGGGGAGTTGACGATAGCGGCAATGAGAAGATGCTGAAGTTCGATCCGGATACAATTATCCATGAATTGCATGAAAAGCGGCTCATTCCGTCTCTTTTCACCTGTTTTCTGACGCTCTCTTATGCCAGAGGAATTATCTGTGTCGGAGGGTATTTTCAAGCAGAGTATCTTCCGAATATGCAAAGCGGACTCGTCAGGTCTCTCCGAAAATCGGGCTATACCGAGATTGCGCGATGTGTTTCAAGAGTTCCTGCCGATGCTTATCTTTCCGGAATGCTGGCAATTATGAGACAAACAGAAGACAGATATCTGATTCCTGCAAGCACCATAGAAATTATTGCCGGCGGCGGAATAACGGATAAAGATATTGAAAAAATAGGCTCTCTTACGGTTCGGGATGCCCATATTGCAGGATTGTTCGAAACCGCACCGGATGCAGTGCTGTCAGATACGATGCCGGCAGGATGGAAGAAAGAATTGGCGGAAGATTGCTATAAGCTATTAAAAGAAAAGGTTGTTGTGAAATAACTCTCTGAATCTATGCATGCAGACATTTACCATCTGAAACGGGACAATAATCCCCGCCGGAAACATGCGCTGACATTTTCATGTCTGGGCAAACTTTTTCCGACAAACAAGCCGATTTTGAAAAAGTGGGGAAACCATCTGCGGATCATGCTGCATCAGGCATTGAAGGAAAAAAGTATCTCGCGATATCCGTTGGTTATTGGGCTTGCGGAATCGGGACTCGTTCCTTCCGCTCTGATTCACCAAATCCTGCGGGAAAATGGGATCCACGCCCATTGGCTGTGTTCCACCCGAAGACCTGCCTGCGGCATCCGTTTTACAGAGTCCCATTCCCACGCGCCGAATCATGTGCTGAAATTGCCGCATTACCCTCCCACGGAGCTATGGTTTGTCGAAGATGAAATTACCACCGGCAAAACCCTGCTGAGGCTGGCAACGAGCTTATGCAGCACGATGAATATCAGGCAGGTACGATTTTTTGCAATTGCAGACAGCCGGAATTTCAGACATATTGACAGATTCAAAGCAACCTTGCACAAACATCATATCGAATACTCTCTTCACACCATGCTCCGCCTTTCTCCGCCCGAAGAAGATACGCTTTCTTCGATCAACTGCGAAACCGAGATCGGAAAACAGGAAAATACAGAAAAATGTTATGAAAATTCAGAAAATTGGTATTTTCCGTATCAGAGACCCGCGTTTCGGAATCAGCTTGATCCGAGCTTTCCTTTTCCCAAAAATCTGAAAGGCTCTCTGTTGGTTGTTGGGGAAGCAGTTGATATTGCACTGAGATTTGTAATGATGAATCCTGAATTGTCCTTTCATCATATCACTTTAAGCCCATGGCAGATTGACGGGGTGAATATCTTCAACCGTCTGAGCATCGGCAGAAACTACTACCTATATAATTATCATACCCTGAAACCGCCGCTGTATATCATCAGCGATCCGATTGATGCTGCGATAGGGAGAGAAGCGCAAAGACGGCTTGCATCTCTGAAACTGAATGCAAAACATCTGATTCTGGCATCGTAATTTACAGCTATATCCGAACGGATGTGTATTATGCACTGTCAGCCTTCATCTGCTCCTTTCTTGCCCGCCTCTCGAATATTTCTGGGTATAAGGCTTTGGCACATTCGGGACATAATCCGTGGGTAAAACGGGCATTGCTGCGCTCGGTGATAAATTTTTCCAAATGAAGCCATGATTCCTGACGCTGCGGATCCGCTTCTTCCAATCTGATTTTTTTGCAATTGGCACAGATCGGAAGCAAGCCTTCCAGAGTTTTTATCCGGGTCATTGCCTCCCGAAGTTCCTCATTGATCTGCTTCAATCTATCTCTTGCCTGCTTGAGCAGGATATGATTTTTGACTCTGGCTTTGACAATCGGCAGACTGACAGGTTTGACAATGTAATCGATAGCTCCGATATCCAGCCCTTTTGCCTCATCCTCCATTTCGGTCATGGCGGTAACAAAAATCACCGGAATATCCCGTGTTCTGTGATCTGCTTTCAGCCGCCGGCAGACTTCATAGCCGTCCATTCCCGGCATCATAATATCCAGAAGAATCATATCCGGCATATCGTCTGACATCGCAACTTCCAATGCTTCCTCTCCGTTTTTGGCAACCAGAATCCGATAGTTCGTTTTTAATATATCTGCCATCAGATTGATATTGTATCTCTCGTCATCTACAATCAGAATTGACGCTCGTTCCATATTTTTTCCTTTCTTTACAGAAGCTCTCCTATTGTTTTTACACCGGATTTTATAATTGTCAAACATTTCTTGAAAAAATGGGAAAATCGCGATATGGTATCAAGTATTAAGTGTTATGTGTCAGGGGAAATGCTGAAAATAACCCTCTGATTTCATATCCGCCTATCTTAGTTAACACATAACACCTGAGACATAACCCATTAACAAAGGAATGCAATGAATATACATCTTCAGCAGAGAACTCTGGCTAAAGCGGTTTCCTGTTCGGGCATGGGAGTTCATTCGGGCAAAAAAGTTCGTATGACCGTCAGACCCGCACCGGTCAATCATGGCATCCGCTTTATCCGAAAAGACCTTCCCGACAGTCCGTCTGTCAGAGCGCATTTCAACAATGTGATTGATACGAGTCTGGCAACAGTGATCGGTGAAAATGGTGTAATTGTTTCAACCATAGAGCATTTGATGTCCTGTTTTGCAGGACTTTCGGTGGACAATGCGATTGGGGAATTGGATAATTATGAACTCCCCATTATGGACGGAAGCGCCATGCCGTTTGTCCGGCTGATCCGGTCCGCAGGCATTGTCCGCCAAATCGGTCCCAAATGCTTTTTTGTGGTCAAATCGCCGATAGAACTCAGAGATGGCGAAAAATCCGTCTGCGCGTATCCATCTTCCGGTTTCAAAATCACCTATACCATTGCTTTCGATCATCCCCTGATTCAGACCCAATCCTATTCGCTCACCCTGTCCGAAGATCGCTATGAAAACGATATCTCCGATGCCAGAACTTTCGGATTTCTGCACGAAGTGGAATACATGAAACGGCTCGGACTTGCCAGAGGCGGAACACTGGACAACGCGGTAGTGATTGACAAAAATCAGGTGCTGAACCCCGGAGGACTGCGCTATGCCGATGAATTTGTCCGGCATAAAATTCTGGACAGTATCGGCGACATATCGCTTCTGGGAATGCCGATGATGGGACATCTGGTGATACAGAAATCGGGACATGCGTTCAATTATGCGTTTTTAAAAGAGTTTTTTAAACGAAAAGACTGTTGGGAAACCCTGACGGTTCATGACATCAGCAGACTCTCCGAATACCGTCCTCAGGCAATGGCAGTATGAGGCAGAAAATAGCCATCTTCTTGATGATGATCCTGTTGGTTGAGCAAAATCCGGCGATTGCTCAGGAAGCCAGATTATCGGATATGATTGTCAGCACCTCGCGGGACAGGCTGTTGCTATATCTGAAAGTAGATGGAGCGTTCACGGATAAAATGAAGCGGGCAATACTCAGCGGTGTTCCGACCACATTTTCATTTCTGATTCTGGTGGAAAGAACACGGGGAATGTGGGTGAACGAAGAAGTCCTCGATCTTAAGCTTAGCCATACTGTCAAATACAATACCCTGAAAAAAGAATTTACCGTAAAACGCTCATGGGAAGAGGATAAACCTGTTGTTACCCGATCATTTGCCGAGGCTCAGAAACTGATGTGCGAAGTAGATAATATTCATCTGATTTCTCTGAACGCACTTCAGAAAGAGCGTCAGTACCGGATCAGAGCCAAAGCAGAACTCAGCGACATCACTCTGCCGTTTTATCTGCATTACATTCTGTTTTTCGTATCTTTATGGAAGTTCGAAACCGAGTGGTACACCATTGATTTCACATATTAAGTGTCAAGTGAGAAATGAGAAGTGAAAAATCATTACGGACTTAACACTTAACACTTAACACTTAACACTTCGAATAAACTAAAACCTGACTTCTTCCTCAGGCGGCTCGATTTCCGTCGGAAGATCGCTGAACGGATAGGGGCGGGTATTTTCCGTCAATGTCATATACCGCATCACTTTGTAAGTGTATGTGTTCATTTTGTTGGAAAATTTTCTCAAAGATTCATGTGGTTTCGTGGTAACGAACAAGATCGCGAACTGAGCCAATGCAGATAGTTCGATCACAAATCTCAGAACCATAAAGATCACAGCATACAGCAGGGTGTACAAAAATCGGACAGCAATTCCTTTGCGCGCCAGCAAAAATGCTTTGAGCTTGTCTGCCATGTCCAGAACAATTTTGAATTTGTCATCCGGCAGGATATTCCCTTCCATCATCTCCTCCTTATTGTCGTATAAAAAAGATTCACAACACATCCGTTGAAGTTCAAATATCAGATTCAATCTATAAGATCAACAATTCTTATCATCCAAGACGATCTGTACCCAAAGTTCCGACAGGATACATTGCAGGGTTAATTTCAGAAAAATAAGCGGTTACACTGAGATAACTGAAAAAAATATTTTCAACGCGGCTCCCGATAAAAAACGTACATCAGTTTCCGATTTCAATCCGTTCACGCTCCCAATAATAATATTGCCGGGCATCATTTTACTCTGTCATGTTTCCGAATCCTTCGGAGCGGATTCACGGAAAGTGCCGCCGGGACTCTGATGGGTTTTGTCCGCGTTTATGCAGCCATGAGGAGTTCTTTATCCGTGAGATTTCTTTTCCGTTTTTTTCTCGGCATAATGAGCATGTGATAGCCGTAATTCAGAAGAATATCAGTCAGTTTATCACCGGAAAAATCTATCAGATTCATCATGGTGTCTTCATCTTCCGGTGCAGTTACATTAATCCAAAGGGATTCCGGGTCATCGGGACTTTCGGTAATATCAATCAGTCCGACTTCGGGAAATTTCTCCCTGATATCATTCATCAGTTCTTCGATCAGTTCTTCCTGTTTGAAGTTCAGTCGCATCTTATCTCCTTCCCGATCATGGTCAGCATCTCTTCCGACCTGCGTATCTGCTCATGGGCTTCTTTTTTACCGATCTTTTCATCCGAATAGTCGGCACGATTTCTGACCATCTGCATTTTCATCAGGTAAGACTTCAGGGCAGATGGAAATATTTTTCGGCGCTGTATCAATTTTTCGCTGAATTCGGCATGAACCCATTTATGCTCGATTTTATCCCGTCTTATGCCCTTATCCTCAAGAGCGGCAACAGCAGCCTGCAACGCCGCATAATAGGCGCGATTCGCGCAGGCATCGTAATAGCCATTGTCAAAGCACAGCCGCGCGACATTCAGCTTATCTTCCGCTTTGTGAAAAAATCCGGTTGTCATTATGATACATTCCTGTCAGAATATCTTTTTGATATATGGAGCTTATCGGATGAACGAGATTGATGTTTTTGCCGATTCTTACGCATAATTATTCAATATTCGGATAAATAATCCGCCTGCAAAAGGGGCAGTATCTGAGGCTGTCAAAGCGGTGAAGTTCGTTGTAAAGCTGCGCGGGAATATTCATATTGCACCCCGAACATACCGCGTTGCTGACCGAAGCCACTGCGATACTGCCGACCCTTTCCTTTACTTTCAGATAATTTTTCCAGAAATCGGGCTGTGCCTGAGCGGATATTGATTCGCTATCTTTTTCCAGTTTTGCCAGCCTTTTTTCAGAAGCCTGCTGTTCCTGAAGAATCGTTTCCTTTTCTGTTGCAATTTTTTCTTTCAGAGGCACGCTCTGCTTTTTGATCCCGGCAAGATTTTTTTCTTTTTCTTCAATTTTTTCAAGATATTCCAGCATAATATCTTCAATGCCCGAATTTTTCTGCTCGATATCTTCGATTTCTTTCAGAATTGCCTGATACTCTTTGTTGGTTTTGACCATATTCAATCTTTCCTTGCTTTTTTTGATTTTGGAAAGATTTTCTCTGACTTCGGATTCGTGGGCGCGGTATGTTTTTTTCAACTCGTCGAGCCCCTCATTTTCTATTTTGAGCCGGGTTTCGAATTCGGCAAATTCGGCATCCAATGCGCCGAGTCTGTCAGGAACTGTGGAAAGTATTTTCCGAATCGCATCTTTTTCAAGTTCGATACGCTGATGCCGAACCAGTATTGCCAGTTGTTCTTTCATATCTGCCTCTCAAACCGTCAGAAACGGATCGCATTCGATCTTACAAGTTTCAATTTCGATATCTGTCAGCAAACGCCTAAGGTTATCTGCAAGCGCATTCACAATGATATACTCCGAGCAGAAATGTCCGATATCAATCAATGCCTTGCCTTTTGCCTGGGCATCTCTGGCATCGTGGTAGCGCAGATCTCCGGTGATATAGACCTGTGCATCCGAAGCCAGAAAATCCTTCATCAGGCTTGATCCGCTTCCCGAACACAGAGCTGCTTTGCGAATCGGCATGGACGGATTGCCGACTATTTTGATAAATCGGGGATCGAGCTTATTTTTCACTTGACGCGCCATATCCGCCAAAGTCATTTCCGTATCCAGACTTCCGATTCTGCCCAGGCCCTGAAGGCCTTCTTCGCTCGAGGACAGGGGATACACAGCATACGCCATTGTTTCATACGGATGAGATGCCCGGACATGCCGGATCGTGCGGCTGAGTGCCGTCTTCGGAACCACTGCTTCGATTCTCACTTCGGAGACATGGGCGGTTTCGCCTTTCTGCCCGATGAACGGGTTTGTGTTTTCACCCGGAAGAAAAGTTCCTTTTCCCGAAATCCTGAACGAGCATCGGGAATACTCCCCGATTTTTCCCGCGTCTGTTTCGAATAGGGCATTGAGCACTTTGTCTTCGTGATCCGAAGGCACATACACCACCAGCTTGACATTGCGGCTTTGCGCGGGATGCGTCAGAACGCTGATGTTTTTCAAACCGATGATCTGTGCCAGAATATCATTGATGCCGCCGGAGGCACTGTCTAAATTGGTGTGCGCGGATAGAATTGCCAGATGATGCTGAATTGCCATTTCGATGATTCTACCGATAGGACTTGCAAGATCAATACGTTTTAAGGGGGAAAACAGAAGAGGATGATGGGTAATCAGAAGATCAGCCTGACGATTGCACGCGTCTGAGATCACATCAGGCAGAGGATCCAGCGCCACACAGATTTTTCTTACCTGCCGATCGTGCTGCCCGATCTGCAATCCCGAATTGTCCCAGTCTTCAGCCAGAAAAGACGGGGCTATTTTTTCCATCACACGGAGAATATCGCCTACACTTGTCATAATGCCTCACTATGCTTATCAGAATACTGATAATTACATCGAATAGCACAGACTGTCAAGAAAATCGGACAGTGCTGTCCGCGAATAGCTCTGCTCCCGGAAAAAAGGCTTGTCCGATAAAAAGAAATGCTGTATTGAAATGTCTGCGATGTCATAGGACTTTCCTATGTGCAGGAGGTCGGGTAAGGACAACGATATGTCTTGGATCCGATTTTTATTGAATTAAAATAAGGATTAGCGAATGATTCGACTTGATTTCGATAAGATGGGCGGACTGATTCCAGTGATTGCCCAGGATTATCTCAGCGGCGAAGTTCTCATGCTTGCATTTATGAATGAAGAGGCATGGAAAACCACGCTTGAAACCGGGCTTGTAACCTACTACAGCCGTAGCCGCAATGAATTATGGACCAAAGGCAAAACATCCGGAAATGTTCAGAAAGTGAAAGAAATTTATACGGATTGTGATAACGATGCAATTCTGATCAAGATCGAGCAGATCGGCAAAGCTGCATGTCATACCGGCTTTATAAGCTGTTTTCATAAAAAAATCGAAAATAATGAGATCAGAATTATCGGAACGCCCGTATTCGATCCCAAGGAGGTCTATAAAAAATAATGAGCAAAATACTCAAATTGGGCATTCCCAAAGGCAGCCTTCAGGAAGCAACCATTGCCCTGTTCAAACGTTCGGGCTGGAAAATCAATGTCAACGGAAGAAGCTATTTCCCTGAAATCAATGATGATAATATCGAATGTGCGATATGCCGCGCTCAGGAAATGTCCCGGTATGTGGAAAACGGCACGCTCGATGCGGGACTGACCGGCAAAGACTGGATTGCGGAAAACAATTCAGATGTTCATGTGGTTGCCGATCTGGTCTATTCCAAAGTCAGCGCGCGCCCTGCAAGGTGGGTGCTGGCAGTTCCTTACAATTCTTCGATCAAAACCCTAAAAGACCTCGAAGGTAAGAAAATCGCCACCGAATTGGTCGAATTTACCAAGCGGTATTTTGGCGAAAGAGGCATCAATGTCATAGTGGAATTTTCATGGGGCGCGACCGAGGCAAAAGTGGTATCGGGTCTTGCGGATGCTATTGTAGAAGTTACGGAAACCGGCAGCACGATTCATGCACACGGGCTTGAAATTATTCACGAACTGATGAAAACCAATACCCAGTTGATTTCCAACCATGACGCGTGGAAAAACGATTTCAAGCGGGAAAAAATGGAGCAGATTGCCCTGCTGCTCAAAGGCGCTCTCTTGGGTGAAAAGCTGGTCGGCATTAAGATGAATGTGCCGGAAGATCATCTCGAGCAGATTGTGAAACTTCTGCCCAGCCTGAACGCACCGACAGTCGCGCCGCTCTATAAAACAACATGGTTTTCGGTGGAAAGCGTGGTGGATAGCAGCAAGGTCAGAGACCTGATTCCCGAACTTCTGAAAAACGGCGCGGAAGGAATTATCGAGTATCCGTTGAATAAAGTCGTTTGAATCAATGAAAAATGAGAGGTAAGAAATTTTGCACGTTGCACTTTACATGTTACACTGCTTTTAGGAACTTGCCATGATTGTCAAATGTGAAAAATGTCAGACTGCCTACAATCTAAAGGATGATATGATCCGTCCCGGAGGGTCGAATCTTCGCTGCTCCAATTGCAAGCATGTATTCAAAGTGTTTCCTCCCAAAAGTTCTGACAAACCGCAGAAAAAGGATAAAACCATTCCAATTCCCGACACTACGCTGGAAATGGTTGATCTTTCGGAAGAGGTATTTGCAAGAGGCGATGCGATAGAGCCTTATGTGGAACTCGGCACTATCGGCGAAGGCGGCATGGGTGAAGTGCTTCTGGCAAAAGACACCAGACTTCTCAGAAATGTGGCGCTCAAAGTATTGAAAGAAGAAGCTGCTTCAAAAGCGGCATTGAGTTTCTTTTTAAGAGAGGCGCAGATTACCGCGCAGTTGGATCATCCCAATATTGTTCCGCTTTATACGGTCAGGCAGATGAAAGGGCATCGCAATGTCTCTTTTGTGATGAAGCTCATCCGGGGCAAAACTTTGGCGGATATTATTGTTCAGGCAAGAAACGAATATGAAAAAAATTCCAAAACAGAACTCGAATATGAGACCATGCTCCGAACCCGGTTGGAATATTTTCTCAAAGCCTGCGAAGGAATTATCTACGCGCATCGCAAAGGTGTGGTTCACAGAGACTTGAAACCTTCCAATATCATGGTCGGAGATTACGGCGAAGTCTATGTCATGGACTGGGGGATTGCCAAAGTGGTCAGAGACGATGCCGAGCCGGTGATTGATGCTCTGCCTCAGAAAAGCGATATGTACTCCGGTAAAACCCAGTTCGGAACCGTTGTCGGAACACCGGGATATATGTCGCCGGAGCAGGCAAAAGGCTTGCCCGATGTCAGTCAGGAAAGCGATCAGTTTTCTTTAGGCGTGATTCTTTACGAACTGATCACGCTCAAGCCCGCTCGTCCCGGCAGTATGAGCAAAAAGCTCAAATGGGCTGAGGAAGGCGCGCTGAATCAGATCATTCATATCATCCCGACCATGAAGATCGCTCCGGAACTCAAAGCCATTATCTGCAAAGCCACTGCCGTTTCTCCCAAAGATCGTTATCCCAACGTGGCGGCATTGGCGGATGATCTGCGCTGTTTTTTAAGAGGAGATGAAGTCAGTCAGATGCCGGACACCCGCGTCAAAAAAGTATGGCGGTGGATGAACAAGCATCGCTATACTACCCTGATCGTTGTCCTGTCTGTGCTGCTACTGTCTTCGGCAATTACCATCGGAAGCCTGATTCAGCAGAGAGCCAGAGAAAAAGCAGCTCAGATCAGAGAGAAAAAACTGACGCATCTCTTGTCCGAAGTCGCCACGCACACACATTCGATTGACAGCCATTTCATGCGATTCGAGGGATTGCTGGCAAATCTTGCCAATCAGACCATGTATCTGTATCAGGATGCACCGGAAAATACTGAAAAATATTATAAAATGTCAGATTTTCAGCACCCAGAGAAAGCACCGTCGGATTTGGCATATTCTTCCTTGTATCGGAAGCCGATAAGCATCGAATATCCAGTTGTCAAACTTGCTCCGGGAGTCAGAATCGGAGAAGTTCAGCCGGTTTTGCAGAAACTTGCACCTCTGAGATATAATTTCAGAAAAATGCTTCTGGACAGCCGAAACACTTACGCTCCGGCATCCAAAGAAGAAATCAGAAGACTTCTGACGGTTCACGGACTGCCGATCAGTTGGGCATACATCGGGCTTGAAAACGGCGTGATGCTGTCTTATCCGGGCAAAGGTAGTTTCCCTGAAAATTATGATCATAGAACCGGCAAGTGGTACAAATTGGGGAGCAAGAAAAATGCGGTTTATTGGGATGCGCCATATACTGACGAAAGTGTCGGGCGGGTGCTGCCCTGTGCAACTTCCCTATATGACAGAGATGGACGTTTTTTCGGCGTGGCAGCTATGGATATCCGCTTGGATAATATTATTCAGGATAACCTGAATCGTCCCAAATCTGTCGGGGTTATTGAAAGTTTTCTTCTGGATGAAAAAGGACGAATTATTGTGGGATCGGGGCAGCTTGGCATCAAGGCAGAAGCGTCATCAATCGAAGAAAGAAATTTTCCGATCAGAGAAGTCGTCAACGAAATCAGAAGAAATGTATCGGGATTAGTAGAAGGAGAATGTAACAACCGCTCCTGTCTGGTGATTTTTCAGAAAATTCGATCTTTGGGATGGTATTATGCCGAAGAAGTGGATACCGCGAAAATTATCGAATCCGGCGGGGAGTGAACCTTACCCCCGGATAACTCACTTACTGCCCCTGTTCACCTTTCCCACACTTTTTCAACTCTTCACCGATGCGACAAGATTGTCCGAGATAATCATCTCCTAACCCGCGTATTATTACGATTTTTATGTTAAATCAATATCTTTTCAAAACTTATGCTTCAAAACTATGGAGCATATTTCGCAC
Organism: uncultured Desulfonema sp.; assembly: GCA_964564775.1. Classification (GTDB taxonomy): domain Bacteria; phylum Desulfobacterota; class Desulfobacteria; order Desulfobacterales; family DYRC01; genus DYRC01. Next base: position 12,840 of record CAZMDM010000183.1, read on the forward strand.
ATAAGCAGATTTTTATCAAACATCAGGCTTGGCATAAATATTGCTTAAAAATAAAGTTTATAAAAATGTTTTATCATCATAACTCAAGGGGGAGGATTATGAAAAAAGTTATTGGTATTTTGACACTGTGTTTTATGCTGTGTACAAGCGTTTATGCAGCAGTGGAACCGGAGATCATTGTCAACGGTGCAACGGGTTCCGTAGGTGTCAATTCGGGTACTCCGCTGACCTTGTCTGTAAAGTTGTCGCCGGGTGAGAAAGAAAACGCGAGCGCGGACTGGTGGCTTCTGGCGTATGGATTCGGCAAATGGTATTATTATCAGTTGGATAACAAATGGGTAGAGTTGGGCGATAAGTTGGATTTGGAGAAACTTCATCCGACCTATCAGGGAAGACTGTTCAAACTCAATCCGACAGAGATAGGACAGCTTCCCAAGCTTACTGCGGGCAATTACACGCTGTATTTCGGCGTGGATCTGAAGAGAAACGGCAAGCTGGATTGGGATTCGCTGATATTCAAAACCATGAGTATTACGGTCAGCGAATCTGGCAAACGTTCGGATTTTGTTACTGCCGGATCGCGTAATACTTTGGAGGTGTACGCGGGAACTGCCGGAGACGGAATTGCGGTTCCCACTGCTCCGCCCAAAGATGACAGCAGCGAGATTGCCAGAGAAATCGAAGAAGCAGATATGATCAAAGTCGAAGGCAGCTATCTATATATTCTCAACCGTTACAAAGGCTTGATGATCTGTGATATTTCCAGACCAGATGCACCGTTCATCACCGGACGTGCGGCAGTTGTGGGCAATCCGACAGAGATGTATATCCGAGACAACCGGGCTTATGTGATTCTGTCTGCAAACTATCCGATTCTTTTCGGAATTGTAGCCGCCGGAGGAACCGATTCGTCTTCCCAAGTCAGCCGGATTCAGGTAGTTGATATTACCGATAAAAGCTCTCCGAAACTTGCCGGTAAATTCGATCTCAACGGAAGCGTTACCGATTCCCGGATTGTCGGCAATATTCTGTATGCGGTATCTTCGGAGCAGCCGTATTATTGGTATTATGAAAAAAGCGATAGTTCATCCGTTGATGAGCGAAATGTGTATGTGGTTTCGATTGACATCTCCGATGCCAACAATATCCGGGAAGTGAACCGCAAAGATTTCGGCGGAACAGCCAGCTATATTCATGTTACCGATAAAGCCATCTTTGTGGCTTCCGCAGCGAAATATGTCTGGAGCAGCGACAACACCTCCACCATTACTTATGTGGATATTTCCGATCCTGCGGGACAGATCCTTACCCGAGGATCCATATCGGTTTTAGGCAGTGTGAACGACAAATACAAGATGGATTATTCCGAAGGCTATTTCCGGGTTTGCACCTATCAGTGGAAAGATAAAGGGATCAGCTATTTATCTGTGATTGATGTTAAAAATCCCGATAAAATGGCGGAAGTCGGAAAAGTGGAATTGGGCAAAGGCGAACAGTTGTTTGCCACGCGTTTTGACGGAAATCGTGCATACATGGTTACTTATGAACGCAAAGACCCCCTCTGGGTCATTGATCTGAGCGATCCGACAAAACCTGCGATCAAAGGCGAGCTGATTGTGCCGGGGTGGTCAACCCATATCGAACCCAAAGGCGACAGGCTGATCGCACTCGGCGTGGATGATACCGATGGCTGGAAGGTCGCGGTATCCCTGTTTGATGTCAGCAACCCCGAAAAACCCACATTGCTGGATAAAGTGTCTTTCGGAAATCAGGGCGGATGGAGCAGTTCCACAGCCCATGATGATGTCAAAGCCTTCACCGTGCTGGATGAGATGGGTCTGATTCTGCTGCCTTATAACACATCATCCAAGGATGACAGCGGCAATTACAGCTATGACAGCCGTCTCCAACTGATTGATTATTCGAAAACCGGTCTGAACGCCCGCGGCTGGATCAGCCAGAAAGGCAGTGTATTAAGAAGCCGAAGCGCGGCAAATCGTCTGTTTTCGGTGTCCGATGACGAGCTTCAGGTGATTGACGCCACAGACCGGGACAATCCCAAAATTACCGCAGATATAGCCCTCGCGATCAACATCACGGATTTCAAAGCGCTTGCCAACGGATATGGCGTACAGGTTACCGAGAGCAACGGGAAATATGTGCTGAGAGTTATTTCATTATCCGATCCCGAAAACGGCAAAGCAGTCAGCGAAATGGCATTGGGAAGCACATCGTATTCCAATTCTTTTGTGAACGGCAATCTGATTTATCTGGTGTCCGGTGTGTATAACGATTACATCACGCCGATTTCATCCTATCGTCCCTATACCGCTAAAACTCAGATTCAGGTGATTGATTTTTCAACACCGGCAAGCCCGAAAAAACGCGGCACGATTGAAATCGGAGGGGTTTATTCGACATCTCCTATCGGAGTTATGTCGCTGTATCCGTATTACAATCAGGGACAAATCCTTCAGATGAACGGCAGTACGCTGATCTGTCCGTATTCCGAAGGATATTGGGGACCGTATTATTATGGTTATGACGCGTCAGGCAGCAAAGATACATCTTCCGAAGACGATTACACTCCCAAAAGCGGCATCAGAATCGTTGATCTGTCTGCCCCGGATAACCCGAAACTGGCTTCCGAGATGACATTCAAAACAGAAAGCGGTATGTCGGGATATTTTCTGAATGGCAAGACCTTGTATTTCAGCCATAGCGAGAATATCGAACAGGATGGCAAAGGGCGCCCTCAGTCGAAATACTATCTCGGCAGCATCGATCTGAGCAATATCTCCGCGCCGGTTCAGAAAACATCGGTCAATATTCCCGGAACCTGCTTCGGAACGGATGCGTCAGGACTGTATGCCTATACGGTCAATACCGAATGGAAAGATGATGAGTATTGGTCTCAGAGCTATACGCTGAACATTGTCAGGATTGAAAATGACAAGGCATATCTGGTGAGTCAGGCAAAACTGAACGGATATATGGGCGGGGTCGTGCTTTCTGACGGATTTGCCTATATGAGCAGCAACGGTATTACCATAGCCGATCTCAGAAAGCCGGAAAATCTGCTGGTATATCCCGGAAATTCTGATAACGGTTGGGCAAGTATTTTAGGGGTGAAAAACAAAAAAGTATTTGCTTCGGTTTCCGGAGGAGTTGCCTGTTATGATGCAAGTAATCCGGCATCGCTGAAACTGGATGAAATGAAAAGCAGCTACGCTTATCGTATCGAATTATCAAATACCGCAGCTTATCTGCCTCTGGGATATTACGGAGTCTGGGTAAAATCTCTGAATCCGTAAAAACTATCTGAATGTGTAAAGTGCAACGTCATATCTGAAAATGCGTTGCGCTTTACACGAGTCATTTTATAGTGATTGCTCAATCACACAACGACTAACGAATATTTTTCTATGATGGTTTCACGCCGATATGGATTGCGGCAATTCCGTTTGTCAGCAGGCAATAGCTGACATTTGAAAACCCTATGTTTTCAAGAATATTGCAAAGCGTATCCGGTTTCGGAAACAGGCGTATGGATTCGGGAAGATAGGTATATGCCTGACGCGATCCGGCAATCATTTCTCCCAATCGGGGCATGATATGAAAGGAATAGATATCATATACTCTGCGAAATATCGGATTGACCGGCTCGGAAAATTCCAGACAGATCATGGTTCCGCGGGGTCTGAGTATCCGATAGATTTCCTGAAATCCGATCTCCAAGTGAGTCAGATTCCGAACTCCGAACCCCACTGTTACTGCATCAAAACTGTTGTCTGAAAATGAAATGATTTCGGCATTACCCTGAACATAGAGGATTTCGCTTCGAATATCGGCAAAGCTTGTGCTGTGCTTTCCGACCCGCATCATTTCCCGGTTGATGTCATACAGAACCACTTTACCGTTCTTACCGACAGCTTTCTTGGCAAGAATTGCCAAATCTCCGGTTCCGCCGCATACATCCAGAACATCATTACCGATACTTAGATTCATCATTCTGATTGCTTTGCGTTTCCACAAATGATGAATGCCGAAACTCAGCAGCGTATTCATCAGGTCATATCGTTTGGCAACAGCCGTAAAATGCGCCATTACCGTCTGTTCTTTGAGTCTGTTATTCTCAGATTCCATATCTTTTCCGATATTGTATGACAGGTTGTTGAGTCGGCAGGATTGTTGGCAGAGGCGATGGGTTTATTCACCGCCTCTGTCAGGATGTTTTTCAGACCGCGTCTTTAAGTTTTTTGCCCGCTCTGAATTTGACCACGTTGCAGGCTTTGATTTTGATGGCTTCGCCGGTTCTGGGATTACGTCCCTTTCTGGCTTTGCGCTTGACTTTCATAAAGGTTCCGAAGCCTACCAATGTCAGTTTGCCTTCCTTTTTGTCCGACAATGCCTCGGCAACACCGTCAACAAACGCATTCAGTGCAGCGGCGGCGGAAGTTTTGGTGATCCCCGCGTCTTTTGCCATTTTTTCAACCAGTTCTGTCTTTGTCATTGATTCTTACCCCCTCTTTACTATTGGCAACTATTTTATCGGTCAATATAGTAGGTTACAGAGAATGTCAACAGAAATCCGCATGAATGCCCATTTTTTTAAAAAAGAGCTTGAACAAACTGTGCCGCGTCAAAGCTCTGAAGGTCGTCAATGCCTTCTCCGACACCGATGTATTTTAAGGGGATATTCAAACTATTTGTGATACTTATGACAACGCCGCCTTTGGCAGTGCCGTCCAGTTTGGTTAAGATAAGTCCGGTAACGCCCAAATCCTCGTTGAACTGTTTTGCCTGCGATACTGCGTTCTGTCCGGTGGTCGCGTCCAACACAAGCCACACATCATGGGGAGCGTCGGGAATTTTCTTGGTGATGGCACGTTTGATCTTTTTGACCTCTTCCATGAGATTGACTCTGGTGTGCAGCCTTCCCGCTGTATCCACGATCACAATATCTTTCTTGCGGGCAACCGCGGATTCAACGCCGTCAAATGCCACCGCAGCCGGATCCGCATTATCTTTGTGCCGGACAATATCCACGCCTGCTCGTTCCGCCCATATCGAAATCTGCTCGATTGCCGCAGCCCGGAAGGTATCTGCCGCCGCAATCAGAACCTTTTTGCCTTCGGATGAAAATTTTGCCGCGAGTTTGCCGATGGTCGTGGTTTTGCCCACACCGTTGACACCGACAATCATAATGACATGCGGTTTGGATAAAAGCTTCGGCGTATCGGATGCAGGCTTCATCAGGGACAGAATTTCTTTTTTCAAGACCGCCTTTAGCCCGTCAGCATCTTCGACCTTTGCTCTCGAAACTTTTTCCATCAGCGTCATGGTGGTCTGAACTCCGACATCTGCGGTGATCAGAATTTCTTCCAACTGCTCCAATGTAGTGCCATCGAGCTTTTTGCCGCTCTTGAACAAATCTTCGATGTCGGTGTTTAAAATATCACGGGTTTTACTCAAGCCCTGTTTCAGGCGGTCCAGCCAGCTTGCCATTGCTTTGCTCCTTTTGAGATTCGAAATTTACAGAAACGATTTTGGAGATTCCTTTTTTCTCCATAGTTACGCCGAACAAAATGTCGGCAAATTCCATGCTTTTCTTTTTATGCGTGATCATAATGATCTGTGCTTTTTCTCCAATAATTTTCAACAACTCATTGAATCGGATCACATTTGCCTCATCCAGCGGTGCGTCAATTTCATCCATAATACAAAATGATGTGGGGCGGATCAGAAAAATTGCAAAAATAAATGCAATCGCGGATAAAGCTTTTTCCCCGCCGGACAACAAACTTAAGCGGGTCAGCTTTTTTCCGGGCGGATGAATCATCAGTTCCACGCCGGTCTCCAGAGGCTTTTCCGGCTCTGTCAGCACCAATTGCGCTGTTCCGCCGTTGAACAATCTCGGAAACACTTCGGCTAATTTTTCATTGACCAGTGCATAAGTTTCCAAAAATTTTTCCTGACTGATCTTGTTGAGCTTGCGGATGACTTTCTGAAGATCATCAATGGCTTTGACCAGATCATTGCGCTGCGCTTCCAGAAACTCGAATCGGGTTTTCAATGCCTCGTATTCGGCAATCGCAGCCAGATTGACTTCGCCGATGCGCTCGGTTCGTTTCCGATAATCGCCGATATCCGCTTCGAGTTTGTCTGCCGGAATCTTGCGATCTTCTTCGGTAAATTCCTCGGTAAAATCCGCCAATGGTTTGTGATACCGCTCGGAAATCCTTGCTGCCACATTTTCGCGTTTCAATTCTTTCTGAGACTGCTCAATTTCCAAGACCCGCATTTTCTGAAGCGTTTCCTCACGAGCCTTCTGAATATCCGATATGGCAGCATCTTTTTCTTTCAGGCTGTTATCAATGCTCTGATATTCGGATTCGTCTTTTTCCAGATGGTCGTCAATCGCGCGAATCTGGCGATACAATTCCGTAAGCTGTGCCTCGTATTCGCCGACTTTGATGACCGACTCCGCGCGTTTCTGCTCTTTCTGAACAATATCGCGGGATAATTGCTCAAGCCGTTGAAGGCTGTCGGTTTGAAAATCTTTCAGCCGCTTCAAAGAGGAAATGCTGTTATCCCGCTTGGCAGCAAGCGTGGTCAGTTTCAATTGAAGCTCGAGACTGCGCTGATTTGCATTTTCGATCTGCGCGGAAACTTGCGATATCTTATCGCTCATGGCAGCAACATGATCCTGAGCTGCTTTGACCTCGTTTTCGACTTCAGCCAGCAGTTTCCGATATTTTTCATTCTGCGCTTCCATATCGCTGTCTTCGCCCAGAAGCTGCTCCTGCTCGATTTTCATCATTTCCAGATGACGGCGCGCGTGTTTTAATTCTTCCGAAGCTTTGTATGCGGCTTTCTGCTTTTCGATTTCTTCCTGAACTGCTTCGTTTTTATCGGATTTGAGCTTTTGCAGATCGCTTTCCAGCTCGCGGGCTTCATTTTCAAGCTCTTTCTGCTCGTGTTTGGCATGTTCCAACGCGGTTTCAAGTTTGGCAATCAAGGCTTCAAGCTCTCTGAGTTCCTGCTTTTTGGACAAAATGCCCGACAGCGAATCCGGTGAACCGCCGATCAGCATCCCCTGAGCGGTAATCACTTCTCCGTCTTTGGTAACAACGCTATGATTGCTATTTCCGTTCAAAGCCGCAAGAGCCTGTTCTCTGGTCTCGGCAACCAGCACATTTCCGAGCATCACATCCGCAACGTCTTCAAAGCCGCTTTTCACCGAAACGAAATTCATCAATGTCGGAAGCTCAGATGATTGAATTTTATTACTTTTTTGCACAGAAGACGCGGCAATAAACCCGCTGCGCCCTTTTGCCTGCGTTTTGAGAAAATCAATCGCATCAAATCCGGTATCCTGATCTTTGACAATAATATATTGCAGCGATTCGCCCAGCACTGCCTCGACTGCGGTTTCATACCCGATCTGCGGAACCAGAATATCAGCAACCAAACCCAGAATGCCGTCCTGTTTGGATCGGCGCATCACTGCTTTGACGCCTTCTTTATGTCCTTCAAAGCTGTCTTCCATTTTCTTCAATGCGCCGAACTTGGATTTGAGCTTGCTTTTATCCATGTCAAGAGTCTGAACCGTTTTGACCTGATTGCCGAGCGATTTGCTTTTGGCATCCAGTTTTTCCCGAATCCGCTCAATATCTTCAACAAATCCGGCAATCTCGTCTTTGAGATACTGCAATTCCTCCGAAGCCTTTTTCTCATTGCTTTCAAATTCGGATACTTTTTTGATCGCAATCGCGACTTCCTCATCCGCACGCTTCAATCGGCGTTTGAGGCTTTCCCGGTTACTGACCGCATTCTGGCAGGTATTTTTGTATTTTGCCTCCTGCGCGACCAAGTCCATGAGCCGGGCTTTGCGCTCCTCAAGCTCCCGATTCAGTGCTGCCAACTGATCCCGAACTGCCTGAGAGCCGGAGCGGTCAAGCTCGATATCGGCTTTGGCTTGTTCAACCTCTTTCTGAAATTCGGCAGTCAGGCGCTCGAGTTCGGCAATTTCGCCGGACATGTTCTGATTTTTGGCTTCCAGCCCGATTTTGGCAGCACCGAGTTCTTCGGATTCCTGACGCAGACGCTCGGCTTCTTTTTTCAGATGGGAAAGCTCGTTTTCCGTGCGGTCAATCTTGCGCTGAGTCTCGAATTTACCGGTTCGGAGTTCCGAAATCTTCTGATTTTTCTGCCACCGCGCCAGCTTGATTTCCTCGACTGCCGCATCCAGTGTTCTCAACTGCGTGCTGTGCGTCATATCCGCATCTTTCAAAGATTGCAGCAATGCCATGCCCTGCTCAATCTGTCGGGATAGCTCGTCAAACATCAGAAAAGACAGCAGAATATCGAGCTTTCGGATACGCTCCTGATAGGTTTTGTAAATCTGCGCCTTTTTTGCCTGACGGTTCAGGCTTTTCATCTGACGCTCGACTTCGACAATAATATCATTGATTCTCAGCAAGTTCTGATTCGTGGCATCCAATTTGCGGAGTGTTTCGGCTTTCTGGCTTTTATATCGGGTAACTCCGGCAGCTTCTTCCAGAAAGGTGCGGCGTTCTTCGGGCGTTGCCTCGGTAATCGCGCCGATATTGCCCTGCTGAATAATGGAATAAGATCGCGCGCCCATGCCGCTGCCCAGAAAAATATTGTGAATATCTTTCAGGCGGCTGGGCTGCTTGTTGATGAGATACACGCTTTCGCCGGAACGATACAAACGCCGGGTAACCATGATTTCGGTCAGGTCTTTGAACTCTTCGGGCGCACTGCCGTTGTCATTGGACAGAACGAGCGAGACTTCGGCAATATTGACCGGCGGTCTGCCGTTGGTTCCGGCAAAAATCACGTCTTCCATCGCTTTTCCGCGAAGCTGCTTCACGCTCTGCTCGCCCATTGCCCACCTAAGCGCATCTAAAATATTGCTTTTGCCGCAGCCGTTGGGACCTACGATCGCGGAAATTCCCGCGGGAAATTCAATGCTGGTCTTATCTGCAAATGATTTGAATCCGGTGATATCAAGCTTTCTGAGTTTCATACTGCAAATCCTGTCAGAGAATCGTCTCCGAGTCAAGCATTACATGAAGAAATGAGGGGTGTAAAGGTAAAAGTGAGATCGAAAAGATTCTGCTTGACATTTTTATAAGGAATCGGATAATTCTTTAAAAGATTCATAAATCTATCGTTGCGATAAACAAAACATGATTTTCAATAACCACAATACCATCGAAGTTGTCATTTCAAAGAACAACATTCCGATACGCCTAACCTATAAGCAATGGGCGCATATCATCGAAAACCATGATTATATGTCAGGATGTGCAGATATGGTTCTGGAAACAATCGCAGAACCGGACATTATCGTTCAGGGGCAGCGGGGTGAATTGCTGGCTATGAAACACTATGATAAGACAGTGATTACTGAAAAATATGCTGTTGCGGTTTATAAAGAAATCGGTCAGGAAGACGGTTTTGTGATTACGGCATTTATGACATCGGAACCCGAAAGAATCATGCGGAAAGGAATAATATCATGGCAGAAATGAATTTTTTGCGATCAGTCCCGTATCTGCTGTCCGTGCCTTCAAAAAAAGTATGGGCGGA
>CAZMDM010000184.1:0-3195 GCA_964564775.1 uncultured Desulfonema sp.
AAATGCCCCGAAATGGCCCGTCAGTACACCGCGACTTTGGAAGAACAAACAGCACAGAGCGAAAAATAGCTCACAAAGATGCTCAGTCCCACAGAACCTAATGAGCAGAAAAACGTCCTGATCTAAATCCGGTCAGGAACCGGCGGAGAGGACGCCGCATTATTTGCCGCGGATCTGTTCCGACTGTACAGCCGCTATGCAGATACAAAACGATGGACGGTCGAACTGATGAGCCATCACCCCACCGGAGTCGGTGGTCTGAAAGAAGTGATTGCCATGATTCAGGGCAGAGGCGCATACAGCCGTCTCAAATTCGAAAGCGGCATTCACCGGGTTCAGCGTGTGCCGGCTACAGAAGCTCAGGGGCGGATTCATACGTCTGCGGTAACGGTGGCGGTGCTTCCCGAAGCCGAAGATGTGGAAGTCAGCATTGATCCGAGCGAGTTGAAAATCGATGTATTCCGATCCTCGGGACCCGGAGGGCAGTCGGTCAATACCACCGACTCCGCAGTTCGGATAACGCATCTGCCATCAGGTCTGGTCGTTACCTGTCAGGATGAAAAATCCCAGTGGAAAAACAAGGCAAAGGCACTCAAAGTCCTTCGCGCGCGGCTGCTGGATCAGATGGTTACGGAGCAAAATGAAAAACGTTCCGAAGAACGCAAAAGTCAGGTCGGCACTGGAGATCGCAGCGGTCGAATCCGAACTTATAATTTTCCTCAGGGACGGGTTACGGATCATCGCATCGGTCTGACGCTGTATCGTCTGGAAAGTATTTTACAGGGCGATATGGATGCGGTTATTGACGAATTGGTAACCTTTTATCAGGCTCAGGCATTACAGGCTTCAGAGCAACGAGCGTGAGCGAATCATCATGCAGCACCCGCCTCAGTGGAATATTCTCAGTCTGCTCAAGTGGACAACAGAGTACTTTAGTTCCCGCAGCATCGAAAGCCCGAGAGCTTCGGCGGAAATCCTTTTGGCGCATACCCTGAATCTCAAGCGGATTGATCTGTATATCCGCTACGATCAGCCCATGATGGCAGACGAGCTTGCCTGCTTCAAAGCGGTGATCAGACGCCGCGCGGCAGGCGAGCCGGTTGCCTATATCGTGGGAGAAAAAGAATTTTGGTCGTTAAGCTTTCGCGTAAGCTCCGATGTGCTGATTCCCCGTCCTGAAACCGAGATTCTGGTGGAAACTGCCTTAAACATCATCCCCAAAGAGCCTTGTCAGAAAATTTTGGAACTCGGCGCGGGTTCGGGCGCGATTATCGTTTCACTGGCTTCGGAACGACCCGGACATGATTTTTTTGCTTCGGATTATTCGACAAGAGCCTTGAATATTGCCCGTCAAAATGCCAAGACGCATCAGGCTGATATTCGCTTTTTTGCCGGAGATTGGTTTTCAGCATTGCATCATGATGCACGTTTTAATCTGATCGTCTCAAACCCTCCCTATATTCCCACATCGGATATTGATACACTTCAGCCTGAAATCCGAAAATTCGAGCCGCGACTTGCGCTTGACGGGGGAAAAGACGGTCTGGATGCAATACGTCATATTCTCGATTATGCAAGACATCATCTGATGCCCGGCGGAAATCTGATGCTTGAAATCGGCTATGATCAGAAAGATCGGGTATTTGCAATTGCGGAGCGGTTCGGATATGCGGAACTTTGCTGCATCAGAGATTATGCTGGGCTTGACCGGGTAGTGTGGTTGAAATTATGATTTTTCAGGAGCAGGTTTCGGCTTATCCTGCTCCTTCCGATCCTCATCTTCACCTTTCTCGCCTTTTTTTCTCATATCCTTCAAAATATCTTCCGCTTTTTGTTTTCTGAACGGACTGCCAGATAATTTGCTGGCCTTATTCAGATGAAACGCGGAAGTTCTGAAATCGCCTTTCAATTTATAGTAAATTCCCAGACAGAAATGCGCTTCATCAGGACGATCCAGCTTTCCGTAAGCCTCTGCCAGAAAATAATACGCGTCTTCGTATTCCTGCCACTGATCGGTCAATTCCTCCAGTATGGCAACAGCCTCTTCAGGATGATTATTTTCAAGATAACATCGTCCCAGATAAAATCGGGCTTCGGGATTATCTGCCGCACCTTCCAGTATTTTCTGCGCCTCACCATACTGTCCGTTGAGAAAATAAAGCCTGCCGAGTTCCTTGAGCAGATGTGAGTCAAATACTTTTTTTTCCAATGCTTTTTTAAGGTAAGAGATTGCCTCTCCGCGTTTGCCGACTCTTTCCAGAACCAGTGCATATCCGTATTGAGATACCGGATTCTGAGGCTGTTCGGACAGTCTGGTTTCGAAAATTTTCAATGCGTTGGCTTCATCTCCGTAAGATGCCAGAAGCCATGCTTTTGTCTGCTCGAATTTATAGTTGTCTGACGATATTGCTTTTGGATTATTGGCGCCTATCCATGAATCTATGTAGGCAAGGCGCTGATCTACTGCCGGGTGTGTCAGGAGATATGTTGGAATATCTTTGCTGTCAAACCATTGTTTGCTTCTGATTTTCTTGAGAATTACCAACAAACCTCGGGGATCGTATCCTGCTTCGGTCAGATATCTGAGTCCGATCTGATCTGCCTGAGCCTCATCCTCACGGCTGTATGCCAATGCAGCGGATTGCCCGGCAGCTACCGAGCCGATAGTAACCGCATTGACCGCAGCCGCGCCCGCACCGCCGACTCCCAGCAGCACGCCCGCCACAATACCGGCTAATGTTGCCAAACCGACTTTGGAAGATCGCTCGATTTTCTGGGAAATATGCCGGCATACTACGTGGGAGATTTCATGGGAAAGAATGCCCGCAAGCTCTTGCTCGTTCTCCATTGCCTCGATCAGACCGCTGTTGACAAAAATATGACCTGCAGGCGCGGCAAACGCGTTATACGAATCATCCCGGATCACATAAAAATGATACTGAAACGGCTGAGTCGGAACCACTGACAGAATTTTATTGCCAAGCGCATTGATATATTCTGTAATCATCGGGTCCCGGACAATTTCATAGCGTCTCAGCACCATCTGCCTAAATTCTCTTGATAATTCTTCCTCTTCCTTTTCGGTAATGGAAAAGGCATGATAAGGAAAAATCATCTGAATCGATACGATAACGGCTATTATCGTAAAAAACCGGCACAATATAGATTTATTTCGGTTCATAAGATATTCTTTCG
>CAZMDM010000185.1:0-9877 GCA_964564775.1 uncultured Desulfonema sp.
TTGATGCAGCGTGAAAAATCCCGGACAATAAAGGGATTGACGGTTTCCATCGGATACGTGATGTCGGTTTTGGGGTAGCGATCCCCGGATACCTGATAGCGGTATGCCAGATTCTGAAGCTGACAATCGCCCCAGACCGGACAAAGCTCTGAACTGGCATCGTCTTTCTGCACATCCATCTGAAACTGGGTCCAGTCTTTGTCGTCTGAGCCGCGTACCGCGCAGTTGTGATTGCCGGAAGACAGCATCAACTGCAAGATCAGGCGTCTGGCTTCCACAACCGGTTTGGATTCGGTGCGGACAATCATATTCGGCATGGCAGGCGTGGCACAGGCAGGCGGCAGATTTCTCGCGCCCTGCACCTCGACCACGCAGATGCGGCATTCGCCGGTCGGAGTCGTGCCTTTGAGATGGCACAATGTCGGAATATCAATACTGTTTCGCCGGGCAACGTCCAGAATTGTTTCTCCCGGTGCAAAAGAAAACTCATTCCCATTGATGACAATGATGTTCTTGGCTTCAGCCATGGTTCTTCTCCTTATTTTTCCAAAAATACAAAGGTGAAAATTCTGATAAGAAACGATTGACATCTGTGAGGGATCGAGTGATTCGGCGGATAAAACCCTCCCCATAAAGAGGAGGGTTCGGGTGAGATATAACGATCAGGCAGCCTTCAGAAGTTTGACTGCACAGACTTTATACTCTGGAATACCTGAAATCGGATCCAGTGCCGCATGGGTCAGCAGGTTCGCAGCAGATTCGGCAAAATGGAACGGCATACATACCGTGCCGGAAACTGCTTTGGCTGATACGCTGACTTTGGCAGACACCTGACCCCGCCGTGATGCGATGCTGATCACTTCGCCGGAGTTCACACCATATTTTGCTGCATCGCTCGGTGCGATCTCGACAAAGTTTTCAGGCGCGCGATCATTCAACCCTTCGGTTTTCCGGGTCATAGAACCCGTGTGATACTGGTACAATACTCGTCCGGTCGTCAGATACATCGGATAGTCCTCATCGGTTTTTTCCGCCGGAGGAATAAACTCGATTGCATGGAAATTGCCCTTACCGATGGGGAACTGCGCTCCATGCAGAATCGGCGTTCCCGGATGATCTGTTGTCGGACAGGGCCAGTGAATGCCTTCATCCTCGATGCGTTCATAGCTGATACCGGCATAAGACGGTGTTACCAATCGGATTTCTTCGAAAATCGCTTTGGCATTCTCGTATTTCAACGGATAGCCCATGCGGGTGGCAATTTCACAGGTGATTTTCCAATCATCCCAAGCTTCTCCGGGCGGTTCAACCGCTTTTCTGACACGCTGAACCCGGCGCTCGGTATTTGAAAACGTTCCTTCTTTTTCAGCAAAGCAGGCAGACGGCAGAACCACATCCGCAAGCTTGGCAGTTTCGGTCATAAAAATATCCTGAACCACCAGAAATTCGAGATGTTTCAGGCTTTTTTCCGCATGATTCAGATCCGCGTCCGAGACCAGCGGATTTTCACCCACAATATACAAAGCCTTGATTTCTCCGGTATGCGCTTTGGGAACCATATCGGTTACTTTGAGACCGACTTTGGAAGATATGCCGGTAACACCCCATGCAGCTTCCATTTTTTTCACGGCATCGGCATTACTAACCACCTGATACGCGGGGAACACATTCGGCAGACCGCCCATATCGCACGCGCCCTGAACATTGTTCTGACCGCGCAGCGGATTGACACCGGTGCCGGGTTTTCCGATATGACCGCAGAGCATTGCCAAGTTTGCCAGCGATTTCACATTGTCCGTACCGGTGATATGCTGCGTGATGCCCATGCAATAGACAATACTCGCTTTTCCGGCAGAGGCGTACATGCGGGCTGCTTCCTGCAAACTTTTTGCCGGAATGCCCGTGATTTTTTCCACATATTCGGGCGTATATTTTTCAACAACCGCCTTCATTGCCTCGAAATTCTGCGTGCGGTTTGCCACAAAATCCTTATTGTACAAGCCTTCTTTGATAATGACATTCATCATGACGTTGATCCACGCCACATCTGTTCCGAGATTCTGTCTCAGCCACATTTTGGCAAAACTGGTAATCTTGATGTTTCTGGGATCAACTACAATCACTTTCGCGCCTTTGAACTTGACTGCCCGTTTGATGACCGAAGAAATCACCGGATGATTTTCCGTAGTGTTGGATCCGGTGATTAGAATCACATCTGCTTCTCCGATGTCCGCAATGGTGTTGGTCATTGCGCCGCTTCCGAATGCTGCTGCCAGACCGGCAACTGTGGAGCTATGTCAGAGACGCGCGCAGTGATCCACGTTGTTCGTCTTGATCACCGCTCGGGCAAGTTTCTGAACCACATAATTTTCTTCATTGGTGATTCGGGCGGAAGTGAGAACGCCGATGGTATCGGGACCATGTTTTTCTTTGACTTCTCCGAGTTTTTTGGCAACCAGATTCAATGCCTCATCCCAGCTTGCCTTGCGGAACTCACCGTTTTCTTTGATCAGAGGCGTGGTCAGGCGTTCCGGAGAATTGACAAAATTGAAGCCGAATCGCCCTTTGACGCACAGACTGCCGTAATTGGGAGAAAATCCTTCCGCACCTTCGACTTTGACGACTTTGTTGTCTTTAACATGCAGAACCATCTGGCATCCTACGCCGCAGTAGGAGCAGGTGGTTCGGACTTTTTCGGTTTCCCACGGACGCACGGTGTAGCGCGCGTCTTTTTCCACCAATGCACCGACCGGACATGCCTGAACACATTCGCCGCAGAATACACAATCCGAATCTTTCAGAGGTCTGTCGCCTGCAGCAATCACTTTGGCAACAGAGCCGCGATAGCCGAAGCTGATGGCATTGTTGACCTGAACATCATTACAAGCCTGAACACAGCGTCCGCATTTGATGCAGCGTGAAAAATCCCGGACAATAAAGGGATTGACGGTTTCCATCGGATACGCAATAGCGGTTTTGGGAAAACGCTCGCCGGATACCTGATAGCGATACGCCAAATTCTGAAGCTGACAATCGCCCCAGACCGGACAAAGCTCTGAACTGGCATCGTCTTTCTGCACATCCATCTGAAACTGAGTCCAGTCTTTGTTATCCGAGCCGCGTACCGCGCAGTTATGATTGCCGGATGACAGCATGAGCTGCAAAATCAGGCGTCTGGCTTCCACAACCGGTTTGGATTCGGTTCTGACCACCATATTCGGCATGGCAGGCGTGGCACAGGCAGGCGGCAGATTTCTCGCGCCCTGCACTTCGACCACGCAGATGCGGCATTCGCCGGTCGGAATTGTGCCTTTCAGATGGCACAATGTCGGAATATCGATACTGTTTCGCCGGGCAACATCCAGAATTGTTTCTCCCGGCTGAAACGAAAACTCATTGCCGTTTATGACAATGATGTTCTTGGGTTCGGGTTTGGGATCAGCCATCGGTTTCTCCTTAAAAAGATAGCGTTATCATTAAAAAATAAAAACTTTTATTGCTCAAAGATTCAAAGATGAGTATATATCCAATTCCTGAAAGTTTCAAAATTCATATCTGTCGGAGTTAAAGACAAATTACCTTCTCTGTCATGTTGATGGGGAACTTCCGCATGAGTATGAGATTTCCAATTTTTCCCATATTTCAACTTCATGGCAAGGATATCAGGAGTGTTATCAAACCCTTGTATAAGAAGATTATCCTTATCCAACACATAATACGCATAACGAATACCTTTGTCTTTCCGATGTATCTCTGAAATAATAATCCGATATTCCTTCCAATTTCCTTCCAAATCAATGATAGTCCTATGCAAGCCTATATCGTTGTGGAGAATATTGATATTTGTCAGAAACTTTTCAGCATTTTCAATTAATGTTCGGATATACTTTTCAGATGTCCTAACCATTCTTTCAATTCCTCAAGGTAATATTCCCATGTATTCATATCGCGTTCCCATGTCGGATGGGATTTACGCAGGTTTTTTACAAAATCTTCATCAGTTGTGATATAATTGTAAATTTTTTCATAGGGATAGCCGTATTCTTTTTGGAATATCATAATTTCACGCTGAAATCTACTGATTTGTTCTCCTATTTTCTTTACGGCATAAGAACGAATGGCTTCTTCAATAACATCTTCAATATTGCCCATAGCTTGAAGAATATTGATATATTTTGTTGCGGTTATCGGCATTTCCATGTTTCTCTCCTCCATCTGCTTATGCAGATTCTTATGTCAAAACCCATTGCCGTTCATGACAATGATGTTTTTGGTTCGGGATCAGCCATCGGTTTCTCCTTAAGTGGTTAACATATTATAAATACAATTTTTTTATGATCTGACGCATCTAAAGATTACATTTTTCGCCATACATACAAACACTTTCGCAATGAAATCCGTCCGTGTTCTCCCATCTGCTGACTGCTGTTCCCTTTTCCGTTTGGCAATACAAGTATATTTTCAACATAAAATCCCAATTTTTCAGCAATATCGGAAAGTATCATATCTACGGATATGCCTACGCCCGCATATCTGACATTATCGTTTATCATAAACATCAATGCGCCGGGTTTCAGTACTCTCGCACATTCCAAAATCACACAAGCCATTTCACAGAAGTAATTCCGCACCATTCTGGGAATACCGGTATTATTCAGAATACCTTGTTTTTTCTGATTTTCCAAATATACTACAATTGCCTGTAATAAATCCTGTTTTTCTGTAACCGACAAAGCTTTTTCCCAGCGTTTGTTCATTGATAAAAGATTCTTAGGGCGATTTTCAACTGTACAGCTTAAGATCTGCTGCCTGAGTTCGAGCAGTCCCTTTTCATCAATGCCCAACAGTGCCAATTCCAAAGCATAAGTACGAGTGTAATCATAACGGTTACAGTACGGCGGAGATGTTATAATGCCATCATATATATTGCTTGGCAATGTCGGCATGATCTCCAGACATGACCCCTTATAAAGACAGATACGACCATGTTCGGAGCGGCTATGTTCAGTAGGAAAAAGCTCCGTATGTCCAGACTGTAAATCCGACAGAATTTCATTGATTTTACTGCAAATTGCTTGGTCGAAATCCGAAATAGTGCCTTTGTTAAAAGGAGTTTTACCTTGCTTTCGTCCCGAACGATAGTCCCATCGGAGATACTGCCCATCTTTTCTGGTATAACTGACAGATTCGAGAACACATAATAATATAAACCGTAAAACAATCCGAACCCGCTCATTTTCTTTCTGCAATGCGCCCATATAGTGTTCAATAGCTTTCAAGGTATTTTCAGGATATGCTCCGTTTGTAATTCGCAATATCGTCAATGATTCAGTTATATCCGACTGTTTCCATTTCAGTGTTTTCAGCCATTGTCTGATCACAGCAATATCATCATCTGTAATATCATACGCCAAATATTTTCTGGCTTCGATGATCTGATGCCCGATAGGTAACAGTTCAATACCGTCCGCATCCATACCCGATGAACTTGCTGCAAACAGAGTTGTTCCGCTCCCTGCAAAGGGGTCTGCTATCCTTCCTGTAACCTCATATTTTTTCAACAAATATTCAATTAAAGATGCTGAAAATCCCTCTTTGAACTTGTACCAACGATAAGCAGCTTTCGTTTTATTGGCTTGAAAACTGACCAATGATCGCGTCAGATCAGGCTGAACCATAAATTTATCGGCAAAGTGTTTCGATAACTGATTATCAAGATTATTGATTTCATCTGATGCAGACAGTTTCCGGTGCAATGCTTCTTTCTCAGTATCATGCTGGCTGGTTCCGAAGATTGTAAATAAATCATAAGTTTCTTGTAAATTTTCCATATCGTTCTCGCCGAATAGTTAGCAAAATAATAATTGAATCTTCATATCTCCGTTTTTTATACGCTCTGTTCTGTCCAAAATTATCTGATAATACAAAGGATTAATTTCATAGGCAATATAGCGGCGATTATTGAGTATGCAAGATGCCACGGTTGTTCCCGATCCGGCAAACGGATCAAGTACAATTCCTCCTTCCGGGCAGCTTGATTTAATCATTCTGTCAATAATTTCAATCGGTTTTTGTGTTGGATGCTCTTCTCTTTCCGAATGGATGCGATGCAGTCGTGAGACCGCCCATACATCTTTGGGATTATATCCCACTTCAAGCCATTTCTTTCCGACAAATATTGAGCGTGTCCGAGCTTTCTTGGTTTCTTCATCATAAGGAATGCGAACAGCGTCAATGTCAAAGTAATAATCTTTTGTCTTGGCAAAAAAGCCGATAGTATCGTGAACCGAACTGAATCTTCGAGTACTTCCTCCCATACTCGGGACTTTTCTATCCCAGATAATTTCGTTAATCATTATCATCTTGGATTTTAGAAATACAAAAATTTCAGGGCTGTATCGCCATGTTGCAAAAATATACAAGCTGCCGCTATCCTTGATTTTAGGTATAATTAATGATAACCATTTTTCAGTCCACTTGAGAAATTCAAGAGGGCTTTTTTTATCGGAATCATTACCATAATCTTTTCCCAAACCATAAGGAGGATCGGCAATAACCAAGTCAATACTGTTATCGGGAATCACGCTGATTCCTTCTAAAGCATCACTGTTGAAAACTTTATCAATCCAATTCATATCACTCATGATCCTAACACTATGCTTTTTGAATTATCGCGTAATTCTTTAAGAAAATCTTTTCTTGTTCTATAAATAGGACTGTGATGATAATAAGCCTGGATTTTATCATTTCGGGGATTGACATAAATCGGCAAAAACTGGGGTGAAAAAGTATGAATGTACTCTTTGACAAAACTGATCGTAAGATTGTCAAATTTTACACCGAAGCAGGCATATATCAGACGATAATTAGAATTGGTGTTATATTGCATGTAAAGCTTTTCCACAGCAGCTATATCGTTTTTGTTATCTTTTCCGTCAGCATTATGAATTTTGACATTAACATAATATTTATGATCGTCTTTAAGTATTATACAATCATGCAAACTTGTGTCAGGCATATCAATATCAATATCTCGGATATTCAATTCGGAGGCGTGATATTTGGTCTGCTGAGTTATGACCTGCTCGACAATCCAACTGATCGAGCGGGTATGCGCTTTCAACCCATAAGGCAACACCTTCGTATTGGTAATGTCAAATGATGGCAAAATATCAACAGTCCGTTGAAAAACATCTTTGACCACTCCCATCTCTGATGAAATCAGTTGTACTTCCTTTTTTATGGACATGCCGATAAAACTCCTCAAACGGGCAAAAATTTGAATCGTTCATCTTCTATAAAAAATCCGCTATTTTGTCAATACAGGAATCCGTATCGCAGCAATTCTTATTTTGAAAAGTCCTGCAAGGTTTGGAGAAATGAAACAAACTGCCGAAAAAGGGGGTGTGATTCGATATTCTTTGTTGTTATCCTGAGTATTTCTGTGATATAAACCAAAGATCAATATCAACAGGAGAGACGATCATGCTCAAAGCCAAGTATAAGACAGGACTCGTATTTTTTCCTGCATTCGATTGGGCGATCAGCCCCACACATCCTGAACGCGAAGAGCGGCTGTTATATACTCAGGATCAGGTATTCGAAGAGGGGTTGTTTGATGTCGAAGGGATTAGCGAATACAAGCCGGATCTGGCAACGGTTCAGGATATTCGGCGGGTTCATTTTTGTGTGCCTGACCCGTGGGGAGTTACCACAGAATCGCATTTCATCAGCGCGGGCGGTGCCAAAACCATCGGCATTGCGGTTATGGAAAAGCAGGTTGAAAAAGGTTTTGCGCTGGTCAGACCTCCGGGACATCATGCCATGAGAGTGGTTCACGGCGCACGAGGTTTCTGTAATATCAATATCGAAGCGGTCATGATCGAATATCTCAGACAGGCTTATGGCATTCGCAAAGTGGCGATTGTGGATACGGATTGTCATCACGGAGACGGCACTCAGGATATTTACTGGCACGATCCCGACACTCTGTTCATTTCACTTCATCAGGACGGGCGAACTCTGTATCCCGGAACCGGCTTTCTCAACGAAAAAGGCGGTCCCAACGCATATAACATGACCGTCAATATCCCCCTGCCGCCCAATACTTCCGAAGAAGGTTTTTTATATACGATTAACAATATGGTTCTGCCGATATTGAACGATTTCAAGCCTGATCTGATTGTCAATTCCGCAGGTCAGGACAATCACTACACTGACCCCATTACCAATATGAACTTTTCCGCGCAAGGCTATGCAAAGCTGACCGAACTGCTCAAAGCTGATATTGCTGTTCTGGAAGGCGGATATTCGATTGAGGGCGCGCTGCCGTATATGAATGTCGGTATTATTCTGGCAATGGCAGGACTGGATTACAGCAAAGTCAGAGAGCCGGATTATAATTTCGATAAAATCCGCCAGAAGCAGGATGTTACGGATTATATTGCCCGTCTGTCTCAGAAAGTCATGGAAAGCTGGCAAAATCGTGAAAAAGATCGCAATCAGCTTTACGGGGACAAAAAATTCGATGAGCGTACCCGCAATATTTTTTATGATACGGACAGCATTTTCGAAAAACAGCAGGAAACTGTCCGGGTCTGTTCGGACTGCGGCGGGGCTTTGAAAATTGACTCGTCTTCGGATCGCGGCGCGCATATTCTGGCAATTCATATTCCCAGACACGCCTGCAAAAATTGCGCGGAAACGGGGTATCAATGGTATGAATCTGCAAATCCGAAACATTTCAGCCATATATTTCTTCAAGACCGAACCACGGACAAGTATCTGAAAAAAGAAAACAGCGGTCAAAAATGAGCGCATTCAGACAAGCCCGTATCCGACACCATCTGAAGCTAAGGGCAGAAATTCTTCAGGCAATCCGCATTTATTTCTGTGAACACGATTATCTGGAAGTGGAAACACCGCTCAGAATTCGGAACCTATACCGGAAGCACATATCGATCCGATTGCGTCCGAAACCTTAGCGCTTCAGACATCGCCGGAAGTGTGCATGAAGCGTCTTCTGGCTGCCGAATATACCAAGATTTTCCAACTCTGCAAATGTTTTCGCAAAGGCGAGCGAGGAAATCTGCATCTTCCCGAATTTACGATGCTCGAATGGTATCGGACAGACAGCGATTATCAGGACATGATGCGTGAAACCGAAGACCTGATTTATTTTGTGGCGCGAAGCAATGATATCGGAGATGAATTGGTTTATGGCGACCATACCGTCAACCTCAAACCTCCGTGGGACAGAATGACAGTCAGTAACGCGTTTGCCAGATTCTCGGAAATATCGCTTCAGGATGCGCTGGCTCAGGAAAAATTCGACGAGATTATCGGCTGCGACATCGCGCCGAAACTCGGAAATACAAAACCATTGTTTTTATATGATTATCCGGCTCAATGCGGCGCTTTGGCAAAATTGAAACATGATGATTCTTCGGTTGCAGAGAGATTCGAACTCTACATCTGCGGCATCGAATTATGTAACGGCTTCAGTGAACTCACCGATTCCGTTATTCAGCGTCAGCGATTCGAAACAGAAATGGACATCCGAAAATCATCTGGGAAACCAATCTATCCGATGCCGGAAAAATTTCTGAGCGCATTGTCGGAAATGCCGAAAGCATCCGGGAATGCTCTTGGCATTGATCGCCTGCTGATGCTGTTTGCCAATGTCTGCAAGATTGATGACGTGGTGAGCTTTACGCCGGAAGAGGTTTGATATCGGATATCAAAACAGATATGGAGACGAACTGTTATGAATTATGATTATATTCACGGATATTCGGAAAGAGAAAATCTGCGCCTTGCAGATCAGGCAAATACGCTGACCCACCTGCTTCATTCAGATACGGTTTATCCTCCGGGA
>CAZMDM010000186.1:0-1997 GCA_964564775.1 uncultured Desulfonema sp.
ACAGTTCCGTATCGAACATATTGGCATTGCGCCCCAGATTTGCCGGAGAATGCGAATCCGAATTGGAAACCAATACACGCGAATCCAATTCCGACACCCGCCAATTCATGGGCGCGTCTGAAGACAAGCCGGTTTCCACTGCGAAAATTTCTTGGCTTAAGTCTTCAAAGCATTCTTTCAGCGAATCAAAGCCGGATTTGGATCCGAACACCGAAAACCAGGGCGTCCAGATATGAGCAGGAATCAGAAACGCGTCTCGCGAGCATTCCAGCAGGATTTCCAGCAGTTTTTTGGCATCCAATCCCAGAATCGGTCTGCCGTCGGATTGGATATTGCCGATGGCCTCAAGCTTGGCATTCAGGCGTTTGGCAGTATCGAAATCCGGCACATAAATCAGATTGTGATTTTTCCGGGTCGCGGCGTTTTTTTTATAAATATTGCTGATTTCGGTTTCCAAGATAAAGCGGACTTCGGAGCGGCAAAGCGACGGCACTTCCCGATCACATTCACGGGCAATCTCGTCTTTCAATCGGAACAATCCCGGTTCTGCGGGAATCAGTTTCTCGCAAATTTCGGCAAACCACGCGGGATGTGTGAAATCTCCGGTGGCAATCAGCGTAATACCTTTGAGTTGTGCGGAAATATACAGATGTTCCAAATCCGATTCTTTGGAAGTAGCTCTGGAATATTTGGAATGAACATGCAGGTCTGCAATAAATTTCAATATAGTTTTCCTTGATGATCAAATACTTACCTGAGTATTCAGATAGCCTTTTTCCAAATGCCGGATCAGGTGCGCTCGTTTGGCGGCTTTGGGATCGTGCGTTACCATGATAATCGTCTTTTTCAACTCGGTATTGAGCCGCTCCATCATAGACAGAATATCTTCGGCAGATACCCGATCCAAATCTCCGGTCGGCTCATCTGCCACCAGAATTTTCGGGTCTGTAACAATGGCTCTGGCAATTGCCACGCCCTGCTGCTCGCCGCCGGAAAGCTCTTTGGGATAATGCTCCATCCGATGAGAAAGCTTGACCAGATCGAGCGCCATCATGGCGTGCTGCCTGCGCTCGGATCGGGACAGTCCGGTCAGATGAAGCGGAAGTTCCACATTTTCAATGGCTTTCAGAACCGGAATCAGGTTGTAAAACTGAAAGATGAATCCGACATGTCCCGCGCGCCACAGTGCAAGCTCGTTTTCCGAAAATTCGGTAATATTTACGCCGTCAATTCGGATTTCCCCGCTGTCCGATTTGTCTATTCCCGCAATCAGGTTCAGCAGCGTGCTTTTGCCTGACCCCGAAGGTCCCATCAATGCTAAAAATTCTCCTTCGGCAATATCGAAGGAAATATTGTGCAGCACCGGAACCGTGTATTCGCCCCGACGATACGATTTGTACAGATCACGTATTCTGACAAAAGAATTGCTGTTGTTTTCCATAGTTATTTTTCTTCAATACTGAAAAAATTCGGTGTGATAATATTCGAATTCGAAGCTTCTGTCAAAAGATTCGTTAGCCATGTGGCTTATCGGAAAAGCGCATATCCGGTGATTCGTCATTTTTTATTTGTGAAGCGCCCGATTTTCTGATATGAATCAGAATAAACTCTGAAAATTTCAAAACAAAAGTCTTGTATAAATAGGATCTGCCATGAGAATCTATGTCGGACTGATTGCATTGGGCGTGATTGCCGTAGGGCTTTCCGCATATCTGCCTATTCTGATTTACGGAAAAACCAATTCTGTCATATCATTTCTGATTACGGTGGTATCGTTTATTTTTCCGCTGCTGATTACCTTTATCGTAACCCAGCGATGGATGGAAGACAAATTCGAAAAAGACACCCGAAAGCTGAAAGAGGAGAATGAAAACCGCATCAGACGGCTTAAAAAAGAATATGATACCACCACGCTTGAAAAAACGATCCGGGACGGCACACGAACCCTGATTAAAAATGCGCTGGATTATTTCAAAATCGAAAATATCAAAAACGAA
>CAZMDM010000187.1:0-5713 GCA_964564775.1 uncultured Desulfonema sp.
TGTTTGTTTAATTGTACGGCGACACCCGAGGTTGAACAAGGGGTGGTCGGCGGCAGCGGCAGATGGGTATAAGGGACAGGATTATGAGCTCTCAATGTTCAGCAGCGGTGCCCGGGCAGATAGCGGAAGAATCGGATATTATGAGATCGGAAATATTGCAAATATAGTCTTTTTTGATAGTTTGGATACTCTTGGCGAAACAGTATCGTTTCACTCTGAGTATAGCTTCGGGCTGGTATGGGAGAACACAACCAATGCTTTGTACTCCTATTCCGTAGATGCCGATAATTCGGCAGGTAGTGGTTATTGGCAGGCTAAGGACGGAAATGCACTGGCACTGAGCTATATCTACATCACACCCTTTAGCACAACCTTCATCGTTGCCTTCGAAGACAGAAGCGAATTTCACGGAGACGGAGATTTTCAGGATGTGGTGTTCAAACTGAAACCAACCCCCGAACCCGGAACTATGATTCTCTTGGGAGCAGGACTTGCGGCTCTGGCAGTTTTGAGAAAAAAAATCAGAAAATAAGCTGAACAGATTACTCCCCCCTCAGAGTAAAACAACGCAGGATATATGGCTAACCGGCTATATGTCCTGCATTTTTTGATAAGGGATTCGGAAAAAAATATTTATCCCGCTGCTTTCCGGAAATGAATTTCCGGGCTACTATGTCCCCGTCCCTGCGGGACCTTTATTGCCATGATGGGATATTTTATTGATTCCGAATCCCTAATCCGATCCTGATATCAGCTTGCGATAATCTTTTCCATTCCCAACTTTCTCAACAGATCATGCAGAGTCGGTCTGGTGATTCCGAGCAGTTTCGCCGCCTGAGTGATATTGTTTCCGGTAATTGTCAAAGCACGCTGAATTGCCTGACGTTCCGCATCATCACGGGCTTCTCTGATGGTAAGAAGTTTTTCTCCGCTATTCTGAATTTCAGACAATCCCAGATCGCCGGGTTTGAGAACTCCATCCGTATTTATCGTCATTGCTCTGCGGATACAGTTCTGTAACTCCCGAACATTGCCGGGCCATGAATGCGCTGTCAGAGCTGCGGCTGCGGCTTGGGAAAGTGTAACCTTATTTCGTTTCAGTCTTCGAGCTTCTTCCCGGATAAAATGGTGTGTCAGAAGAAGGATATCTTCCTGCCGATCTCTCAGAGGAGGTGTTGTCAGAGGAACCACATTCAGGCGGAAATATAAATCTTCGCGGAATTTTCCCTGTCTGACCGCTTCCTGAAGATCAACATTGGTCGCGGCAATAATTCGCAAATCAAGTTTTACAGATTGCGTTCCGCCGACCCGCTCAATCGTACCTTCCTGAAGAAATCGCAATAGCTTGACCTGCAAACTCAGAGGCATATCACCGATTTCATCCAAAAAAACCGTTCCTTTGTCTGCCTGCTCGATTCTTCCGATTCTCCGAGCTGACGCTCCGGTAAATGCCCCTTTTTCATGTCCGAACAACTCGCTTTCCATCAGATTTTCAGGAATAGCACCGCAGTTGATGACAACCATAGGCTTCGAAGATCGCCTACTTACGGAATGAACCGCACACGCCACCATTTCTTTGCCGGTTCCGCTTTCTCCCTGAATCAGAACCGGATAATCGGTATTGCTGACCTGCCGGATCAGTTTGAAAAGCTCTTCCATGACCGGAGAAATTCCCAGCATACCGCACAAAGAATGTTTTTCTTTGCATGATTGCTGTAATACCCGGTTGGCTTCTTCAAGCTCATAAATATTGAATGTGCGTCTGAGAATCACTTTGAGGAGTTCCAGATCAACGGGTTTGGTGCAGAAATCTGTTGCGCCGAGAGCAATCGCCCGGATAGCATTATCATGTTCGGTATTTCCGGTAATCACAATTATTTTGCTGTGCGGTGCGATCATCGGCATATCTTCGAGAAGTTTGAAACCTTCCTGCGGCGTATCCGGCAGCGGAGGTAGCCCCAAATCCAGCGTGATTACGGGGAAAACACCGGAACCGAGCAACTGACGCGCTTGAATCGCATCGCTCGCAATGTCTATCTGGTATTCATCCGTCAGACCCCACTTCAACTGCTTTCCCAGCATAAGCTCATCTTCTACGATCAGAAGTTTTTTCTTCATATCAGGTCTCCGCAACCGGAAAGGAATTATCAATTGAAGGGATTTTGAAGGATGATGGTTTCATCTCTGCCCGGTCCCACAGAGATAATCTGAATCGGAACATTGCAGAGTTCTGTGATGCGTTCCAGATAGCTTCTGACTTGTTTGGGCAGATCATCGTATTTTCGGATTCCTGAAATATCTTCCGACCATCCAGACAGCGTTTCATATATCGGCTTGCATTCTGCCAGCACTTTCAGGCTTGTCGGAAAAACATCGATCCGCTTTCCGTTATACTCATACGCTGTGCAGATTTTGATCGCATCCAATCCGCCCAACACATCCAGTTTGGTGATTGCCAATGAAGTCAATCCGTTGAGTCGGGCGCTGTTTTTTAACATCACCATATCCAGCCATCCGCATCGGCGTTTTCTGCCGGTGGTCGCTCCGAATTCCGCGCCTTTGCTCTGAATTGTATCGCCGATTTCATCAAATAATTCCGAAGGAAAAGGACCTGCCCCGACCCTTGTGGTATATGCCTTGACAATACCCATGACCTTGTGAATATCTTTGGGACCCACGCCCGATCCGCAACACGCGTTTCCGGCAACCGTATTTGATGAGGTTACATAGGGATATGTGCCATGATCGATATCCAAATGCGTTCCCTGCGCGCCCTCGAATAAGACCTGCTTTCCGGCTTTCATGGCATTGTCCAGCACAACCGACACATTGCAGACATGCGGGGCAAGACGCTCGGCATAGTTCAGATATTCTTCGATAATTGCATCTGCATCAACCGCTTCGGCATTCAGATATTGTGTCAAGTAAAAACTTTTTTCTTCGGCAATGGCTCTGAGCTTTTCGACAAATTCTTCTTTGTCCAGAAGTTCGGCAAACCGAAGCCCTCTGCGCGATATTTTGTCTTCGTAACAGGGGCCGATGCCTCTGCCGGTGGTTCCGATTTTTTTATCCCCGATTTTCTGTTCCCGTGCAATATCAATGGCTCTGTGATATGGCATAATCAGGCTGGCTCTTTCGCTGATTCTTAAGTTTCCAGCACCGATATGAATGCCTTTGCTGCTTAAATACTCCATTTCTTCGATCAGCACTGCCGGATCAACCACCATGCCGTTGCCGATCAGACAGGTTTTCTGCTGCAAAATCCCGGACGGAATCAGATGGCTGATGAATTTTTCACCTCTGACCACCATCGTATGTCCTGCGTTGTTCCCTCCCTGAAACCGCACCACAATATCCGCATATTCAGCCAACAGATCAACGATTTTGCCCTTGCCTTCGTCCCCCCACTGAGTTCCGATAATCGCAATGTTCGACACCTAAAGCTTTCTCCTTTCACGAAAAAACGCCTGAATCAGTTCTTTGCAGGACGCTTCGCACACGCCGCGTATAATTGCCGGACGATGGTTCAGTTGATCATTTTCGGAAAAATCATACACCGAACCTGCTCCTCCCCATTTGGGATCAGGAGCGCCGAACACCAGCGTAGAGATGCGCGCGTGAATGATCGCGCCCATGCACATCACACAAGGTTCTATCGTAACATAGAGCGTGGTATTTAACAATCTGTAATTTTGAATCTTTCGGCTAGCCTCGCGAATAGCACAGATTTCCGCATGTGCAGTGGGATCACAGAGGCTGATGGTCTGATTGTGTGCGGACGCAAGAATATTTCCATCTCTGCCAACTAGTACAGCACCTATCGGAACCTCCTGTTTCCGATAAGCTTTCTGGGCTTCAAGAAGTGCCTGATTCATAAAATAATTATGATATTCGCTATTTATACTATGAGTTACGCATTGGGGCATAAGGCATAGTTCATTGCATTTCAGAGGATTCATGCAAACAGCATATACTCTTTCTATCTCTGTTTTTCAACTGCATGGCTCATAATATTTTAACGGCAACAGTCTTTATCAGATGCTCCGAAACTCCGAATCCGAAAATAACTGTTTGAACATTTCCGATAAACGGTTATAATGACAATTTTCGGTCAAACATATTCCATATCGGGGTTAAGTATAATGAACACGGAAGAATATTGTGTTATCAAAGGCAGAAAAGGTGGCAGGCGCGTGGAATCCCGCGTGCTGGAAGAGCAGATTCAGGAAGCGGTTGCCAACGGGCATCGTCATATCGAGGTCAAAGCTTTCGGCCAGCACGGTATCGGCGGACGCCTTTGGAAAAGCGGTAATGAGCCGGTCAAAGTCAGAATCGAAGGACATCCGGGACAGCGTGTCGGCTCCATGGGATTTCCCAACACCTTTATCGAGATCAACGGTCCCACGTCTGATGACGCAGGATGGCTGAACGCGGGCGCGCAGATCGTGGTTCACGGCAACGCGGGAAACGGTGCGGCAAATGCAATGGCTCAGGGCAAGCTGTATGTAGCTGGCAATATCGGCGCACGCGGCATGACCATGACCAAGCACAATCCGCGTTTTGATCCACCGGAGCTTTGGGTATTGGGATCGGTCGGCGATTATTTCGGCGAATTTATGGCAGGCGGTATTGCAGTGATCTGCGGCTACAATCCTCAGAATCCCGAAAATGTGCTGGGATATCGTCCATTTGTCGGCATGGTGGGCGGCAAAGCTTTTTTCAGAGGACCCCACAAGGGATTCAGCCAATCCGATGCCAAAATGGTGTCTATCAGCGATGAGGAATGGAAATGGCTGACAAAAAACCTCAAACGCTTTCTGGAGCGCATTAAAAAGACCGATTTATTTGCCGAATTGGCTGTGCGGGAAGACTGGCAGATGATCGCGGTCAGAGCGCCGCATGAAAAAGCCCTGAAAAAAATCCGTTCCATGTCCGAATTTCACAAAGAAGTCTGGGACAAAGAACTGGGCAGAGGCGGGTTGATCGGAGATCTGAGTGATCTGGATCGGAGCCAGATTCCGGTGATTACCAACGGCGATCTGCGCCGCTATGTGCCGGTCTGGGAAAATGAAAAATATGCCGCGCCCTGCGAAGCCACCTGTCCCACCGGCATTCCGGTTCAGCATCGTTGGCGTCTGGTCAGAGAAGGCAGACTGGATGAAGCCATTGACATGGCATTGGCATATACGCCCTTTCCCGCAACGGTCTGCGGTTATCTGTGTCCGAATCTCTGTATGCAGTCCTGTACCCGGCAGATTATGGCAGCCATGCCGTCTGTGGATGTAACCAAACTCGGAAAAGCCAGCATCAAAGCCGGTGTTCCCCAACTTCCGCCGCTCTCCGGCAAAAAAATTGCGGTAATCGGTGGCGGTCCTGCGGGAATTTCCATTGCATGGCAGTTGCGTCAGAAAGGGCATGAAGCCGTGATTTATGATCGTTCCGAAAAGCTCGGCGGCAAAATCGCAGCAGTCATTCCCAGCACTCGTCTGCCTGAAGATGTTCTGACAGCCGAATTGGAAAGAATCCGAAAGGTGATTCCGCATGTTCATCTTCAGCAGGAGTTGAGCAAAAAAGATGTGGAAAACCTCAGAGAAGATTACTGCTGTCTATGATACAAATCAGACTATGCCGACGATCAAACATGTATAAGTCTGTTGTGGTTCTGTGACTTTGAAAACAAACAAGAACTCTGACTCACACATTAAGAATTGAG
>CAZMDM010000188.1:0-4647 GCA_964564775.1 uncultured Desulfonema sp.
CCAAAACTCAGATCGGTATGTTTGAAAACGCATTGGACACTTATCGCTTGGATGTGGGCAAATATCCGACTACCGAGCAGGGAATGCAGGCACTCAGGGTCAAGCCGCAGGGAATCAATAAATGGGAGGGACCTTATCTTCCCAAAGAAATTCCGCTGGATCCGTGGGGAAATCCGTATCAGTACAAATCTCCGGGCGATCATGGTGCTTTTGACATCATTTCCTTCGGAGCAGACGGCAAACCCGGCGGAGACGGCGAGGATGCGGATATCGTCAGTTGGCAGTAAGACAGGATTCACTCTATTCGAACTGCTGGTGGTACTGCTAATTATT
The DNA here is from genome assembly GCA_964564775.1 of uncultured Desulfonema sp. Taxonomy (GTDB): domain Bacteria; phylum Desulfobacterota; class Desulfobacteria; order Desulfobacterales; family DYRC01; genus DYRC01. The sequence goes on from CAZMDM010000188.1 coordinate 334, forward strand.
GGGCTGATATCATCCTTGTCATTACCCTATCTTTTCGGAAGAATGGGCAGGATGAATCTGAAAAGTGCGGCTAAAAGCATTGCCGCATCACTTCGATATGCCAGAACCCTTGCCGCTTCTGAAAAGACACAATATCTTGCACTGTTCGATTTTGAAAAACACAGTTTCAGTATCGTAAGCGAGAAAAAAACGGATGATGTGAAAGTCTATCATCTGCCTGAAGGTGTTCGGTTTCAAAAAGCAAAATCAGGAACAGAAAGTGTGCAATCCGGCATATTTCGGATATATTTTTTTCCGAATGGCTCTGCTTCCGGCGGAGAAGTCGTTCTTTCCGATGAAAAGGGAAGACAGTATGCGATTCAGGTGCAGTTTATCACCGGTGTAACTGAACTGAAAGAGCTTTGACCATGCGGCTGTGGCACAAAAATCTGATTCCGCTTCTGCCGCGTCCGCAATTGTTGGGTCAGCATCGGGAATGCTGCGCGTTGAGAGGCAGAGGCTGGGGCAGAAAACATCGCACGGTGGATTATGTGTTCGAACATCCCTATTCCTGCTTGTTCCGATTTCATCAGCTGGTTATGGAAGAGATGAAAAATCGCGGATATTCGGTCAGTCCCGAATGGCTGAATCCGAATTATCGCGGTAAGTCTCTGGGATATTGCGAAATGGATTCGGATAACGGCTATGATTACCCAGAACATGATGAAGTATATCTTTCGGAATGTCTTGACAATCTCAGACAAAAAGGCATTGATTTGTGAAACATACACAGCACATTATTGTATTTCAGCAAAACGGCAGTGGTGAAAAAAAAATCAGAGGCATCCGGCAATATGGAAAAGATCGCTTCCGACTCGAAGTGATTTCTATTGATCTGACTTTGCCGCAGGTCATAGATCATCCGGGAGAGTATCTTCCGCAGAACATCGAAGCGGATTTGGTCTTGGATTTTCTCAAACATCCTGATTTGTCGCATGAGTTGGGGATCCGATGCAGCAAGATTGATATTCCGGTGGTAGCATCGGCAAAAAAGCATCGGATTGAAGGAGTTATCACACCGCCGACCTGCTGCGGGCTTTCCCGGCACTCATGTTTGGGAGCTTACGCTGAACGATTTGGCGCGCCTGAATTGTCGGTTCGGATAAGCGATGGAATCATCACCGATATCGAAGTCATTCGCGGCGCACCCTGCGGCGCGACATGGGAAGCGGTATCTCGCATCATCGGTTTGGGCATTGATGAAGCGGTTGTCCGTATCGGGCTTGAAACCCAATTTTTCTGCGTGGCTGATCCCGCAGGCTGGGATCCGATATATGGCAAAAGTCCGGTGCATTTTGCCGGAAACATTCACAAAGCAGCCGTAGTAAGAGCAGCAGAGGCGTATCGAATCAATTATACCGAGCGATAAATCGCCCGGCTATGAGACGAAGCCTGCTTAAAGCAGGCTTGAGCTTTAAGCCCGGAAATTTATTTCGGGGCTTTGTGCAAAGAGGAAAAGATGAATAATATTCTGGTTACAGGCGGATGCGGGTTTATCGGATCGAATTTTATCCGATATGTGCTGGAGGAATCGGGATTCACGGGGCGGATTGTGAATGTTGACAAGCTGACTTATGCCGGAAACCCGGAGAGTCTGGAAGATATTGCCAAACACTTTCCAAGTCGCTATGTGTTTGAAAAAGCAGATATCTGTAATGCCAAAGATATGGCGGAAATATTGGATAAACATCAGATTGATGCGGTCTGTCATTTTGCAGCGGAATCTCATGTGGATCGCTCCATTGATGGACCGGCAGCATTTATTCAGAGCAATATCATCGGTACATTCACTTTGCTCGAATGTGTCAGGGATCGCAAAGACCGGATAACGCTGTTTCATCATATCAGCACGGATGAGGTATTCGGAAGTCTCGGAGATCATGGTTTTTTTACGGAAACAACCCCGTATGATCCCAGCAGTCCCTATTCCGCATCCAAAGCATCCTCCGATCATCTGGTCAGGGCTTACGGAAGAACGTACGGTTTGCCGGTTACGATTTCGAATTGTTCCAACAATTACGGACCTTATCAGTTTCCCGAAAAGCTGATTCCTCTGATGATTCTCAATGCTCTGGAGGGAAAATCTTTGCCAGTGTATGGCAAGGGGCTGAATGTGAGAGATTGGCTCTATGTCAGAGATCATTGTATTGCGGTCTGGACGATCATGCAGTATGGCACACGCGGAGAAACTTACAATGTCGGGGGGCGCTGTGAGATGAAAAATATCGATGTAGTTACAACGATCTGCGATATTCTGGATGAGATCAGACCCGTATCCGAATCCCGGCGCAAACTCATCACCTTTGTCAAAGATCGTCCTGGACACGACCTGAGATATGCGATTGACTGCGCCAAAATTGAAAAAGAACTGGGATGGAAACCTGAAGAATCTTTCGATACCGGCATTCGCAAGACAATCAACTGGTATATCAAACATCCGCAATGGCTGGAGCATGTCAGAAGCGGCGAGTATCAGTCGTGGATCAGCAGGCATTATGTATTGCTGAGGGATGAATTTCGAACCATTTGACATAGACTGAAAATTCGCTTATGATTCCCATCGCTGTATCAATTTTGTACGTTACACTTTGAACTTTGCACTGAAAAAAATGATTCCCCAAGTCAAAATCTGCGGTCTGACTGATGTTGAACAGGCATTGACATGCGCCAAGATGGGCGCGAATGCCATCGGACTGGTGTTTTATCCCAAAAGCCCCAGAAATCTTTCCGACAATCAGGCAAAAGCGATCTGTGCGGCATTGCCATCGCATGTTGCAACAGTCGGCGTGTTTGTGAACGAAAGCTTCGAATTTATTATGGCAAAAGTCCGATATTGCGGCTTGAAAGCGGTTCAACTGCATGGTATTGAAACGCCGGAGTTGGTGAGTCGTCTTGTTCAGGAAAATATAATGGTTATCAAGGGATTGTTTGCCGAGAAAGAGCCTTCGTTGGATCAGGCAGAGCAGTATCCCGATGCGTCTGCATTTCTGATCGAATGCGGCAAGGGAAAACTTCCCGGCGGAAATGCAAAGGCGTGGAACTGGCGTTTGGCAGGGGGCTTGAAAACAGGCTGTCCCATGATCCTTGCCGGAGGACTGACGCCGGACAATGTTTCTCATGCGATAGCTGCTGCCCTGCCGGATGCAGTTGATGTCAGTTCGGGAGTGGAGTCCGTACCGGGACAAAAAGACATTGCGAAAGTCGAAGCATTCATGGATGCGGTTTTGCGATGTCAACTTCAACGAAATCTGAGGAGAATTTTTTAATGAACCTGTCTGATATAACAGCTTATCCTGACGCGAAAGGACATTTTCAGGCTTACGGCGGCAGATATGTTGCCGAAACCCTGATGCCTGCTTTGATCGAATTGGAACACGCGTATCGCAGCATTGTTCCGACTCAGGAATTTCAGCAAGAACTCGCGTATCTGATGACGCATTATGTGGGAAGACCCACACCGATGTTTTATGCCAAACATTTAACGGAGCGCATCGGCGGTGCAAAGATTTATCTCAAACGCGAAGATTTGGCACATACCGGCGCGCATAAAGTCAACAATACGCTGGGTCAGACGCTTCTGGCGCAGAAAATGGGCAAACGCAAAGTGATTGCCGAAACTGGCGCGGGTCAGCACGGTGTGGCAACAGCGACTACAGCCGCATTGTTCGGCATGGAATGCAAAGTGTTCATGGGTGTTGAAGATATTCATCGTCAGGCGCCGAATGTGCAACGCATGGGGCTTTTGGGCGCAGAGGTTGTGCCGGTATCGTCCGGCACCGGCACACTCAAAGATGCCATGAACGAAGCCATGCGATATTGGGTCGGCGCGGTGGAAGATACCTTTTATGTGATCGGAACAGTTGCAGGACCTCATCCGTATCCCGCGATGGTCAGAGATTTTCAGAAAATCATCGTTGAGGAAGCACGAGCGCAGATTTTGGACATGACCGGAAGACTGCCTTCGATGCTCATCGCATGTATCGGCGGCGGCAGCAATTCGATGGGGCTGTTTTATCCGTTTCTGAATGATCCGGTGGAAATTGTCGGTGCGGAAGCTGCCGGAAAGGGCGTTCATACGGGACAACATGCGGCAACTCTCGGCGCAGGATCGGTCGGCGTGCTGCACGGCTCGAAATCTTATGTGCTTCAGGATGATAACGGTCAGATCATCGAGGCATATTCGATTTCCGCAGGTCTCGATTATCCGGGCGTGGGACCGGAGCATTCCATGCTCAAAGATTTAAAGCGTGTCCGCTATGAAAGTATCGAGGATTC
>CAZMDM010000189.1:0-6126 GCA_964564775.1 uncultured Desulfonema sp.
ATAGATACCTTCGATAATTTATGTGTTCGAATATGAGATTTGTCTATTATCTGTTAGGAGAGCGGAAATGCTGGAACTGGTAAAGCCTCAGCATGAGGATATTGACGCAGCCAAATGGACGCAGATTGATAAGATCATCGAAGAATACCGTCCGAAACCCGGCTCCGTCATTCCGGTGCTGCGGGAGTGTCAGAATGTGGTAGGGTATCTGCCGGTGGAACTCATGGACTATATCAGTCAGGGATTGAATGTGCCGGCAAGCGATGTATTCGGTGTCGCGTCGTTTTATGCCTTGTTTGCCAGAGAACCCAAAGGCAGGCATACGGTGCGCGTCTGTCTCGGAACTGCCTGTTATGTCAAAGGCATTAAGGAGATCATTGATCGGATTTCGAATCAGTACAAAGTCAAAGAGGGCAAGACATCCGATGACCGGCGATTCACGCTGGAAACGGTCAGGTGTCTGGGCGCGTGCGGACTTGCTCCTGTCATGGTGATTGACAAGGACGTCTACGGCAATCTCGAAGCGTCCCAAGTGCTTGAGATTACGGAAAAGTATCAATAAAAGACAAGGTGTATGAAACTGTCTGAAATCAGAGATATTTTGAAAGCCGAAGTGCTTTGCGGGCATGAGCAGATGGATAAAGCCATCTTTGCCGGCGGCGGAGCGGACTTAATGTCCGATGTGTTGTCTGCTGTTGCAAAGGAATCGGTACTGCTATCCGGTCTGACCACCGAAGATGTGGTTCGCACGGCAAAAATCGCGGCAGTGGGTGCTGTCGTATTTGTCAGAGGCAAAAAACCGGAGGAAAGTGTTGTCGAACTGGCAAAATCCTATCATCTGCCGGTGCTATGCACCAAATATTCCCTGTTTGTATCCTGCGGACGGCTGTATATGGGCGGTCTGAGAGGACTTGACGGGTCATGGTGAGAACCGGGAAATGAGAAGTGAGAACTGAGAAGCGGGGTGAAAAATGGCAAAGCTTACCGTTCAGGATTTGAAGAAAATCAAGGAAGATGCGACCAAAAATCTGTATCTGCGCTCCGAAGAGGGCGGCAATATCCGGGTGATTGTTCACATGGGAACCTGCGGAATCGCTGCCGGCGCGCGCGAAGTAATGAACGCGCTGATGGAAGAAGTGGCGCAGAGTGACCGGCAGAATATCCGGGTCATGGCATCGAGCTGTATGGGATTGTGCAGCAGCGAACCCAATGTTACCGTAGAAATCGAGGGCAAAGAACCGATTGTATATCAGAAGATGAACTCGAACAAAATGCGTCAGGTGTTCAAGCGTCATGTTCTGATGGGAGAGGTTCAGACTGACTTTGCTCTGGCGAAGATGTAGGTGGGAGAACAGAATGAAGAAGATAAGAACTCAGTTGATGTTGTGCGGCGGTACCGGCTGTCATTCATCGGGAAGTCTGAATTTCCGAAGTGCGCTGGAAGAGGAGCTTGTCAAACGCGGGTTGTCCGAAGAAATCAAGATCATCGAAACCGGGTGCAACGGCTTCTGTGCGGTGGGACCGGTCATGCTGGTTCAGCCGGAAGGCATTTTTTACCAGAAGCTCAGAGTGGAACATGTGCCGCATCTGGTGGAAGAACATTTTCTCAAAGGGCGCCCGGTCAAAAAGCTCATGTATGTCGAGCCGGCTTCTGCCAAGACCATCCCCAAAATGGGCGATATTCCGTTTTTTTCCAAGCAGATGTTCTGGGTTATGCGGAATAAGGGCATTATTGATCCTGAAATCATTGATGAATATATTGCCAGAGACGGATATCAGGGCGTGGCAAAGGCTCTGACCGAAATGACGCCGGAGCAGATCATTCAGGAAATGAAAATATCCGGTCTGAGAGGACGAGGCGGCGCGGGCTTCCCGACCGGTTTGAAATGGGAATTTGCGAGCAAAAGCCCCGGCGACATCAAATATGTTCTGTGTAATGCGGATGAAGGCGACCCCGGCGCGTTCATGGACAGAAGCGTGCTGGAGGCTGATCCTCATGCGGTTTTGGAAGGCATGATTATTGCCGCAAAAGCCATCAATTCGCATCAGGGCTATATCTACTGCCGAACCGAATATCCTCTGGCAATTCATCGTCTGACCATTGCAATTAAGCAGGCAAAAGAATACGGGCTTCTGGGCAAAAATATTCTGAACAGCGGCTTTGATTTCGATGTCGAGATTTACGAAGGCGCGGGCGCATTTGTCTGCGGCGAAGAAACTGCTCTGATGCGTTCTATCGAAGGCAGACGAGGAATGCCCAGACCCAGACCCCCGTTTCCGGCTCATAAAGGGCTTTGGGAAAAACCCACGATTCTCAACAACGTGGAAACCTTCGCCAATGTCGCACAGATTATTGTCAACGGCGGCGCGTGGTACGCATCGGTCGGAACCGCGGGCAGCAAAGGAACCAAAGTATTTGCCATGTCCGGCGATGTGAACAATATCGGGCTGGTCGAAGTTCCGATGGGAACCACGCTGAGAACCCTGATTTACGACATCGGCGGAGGTATTCCGAATAAAAAGAAATTCAAGGCGGTTCAGTTGGGCGGACCTTCGGGCGGCTGTATTCCCGAACATCTGCTGGATACGCCGGTGGATTATGAAGAAATCGCCAAAGTCGGCGCGATCATGGGTTCCGGCGGTGTCATCGTCATGGATGAAAATACCTGTATGGTCGATATGGCTCGCTTTTTCATGGACTTCATTCAGGACGAATCCTGTGGAAAATGTACGCCATGTCGGGAAGGAACTCGGAGATTTCTGGAAATTCTGAAGAAAATCTGCAACGGCGAAGGTGAACCATCCGATATTGATACACTGGAAGAAATGGCAGTGGTCATCAAAAACGCGTCTTTGTGCGGATTGGGTCAGACTGCGCCGAATCCGGTTTTGTCAACCCTTCGCTATTTCAAAGATGAGTATTATGCTCATATCTACGAGAAACGCTGTCCTGCCAAACGCTGTGCCGCGTTACTCAAATTCGAGGTGAACCCGGATATCTGCACCAAATGCGGTGCGTGTTTCAGAGCCTGTCCGGTTCAGGCAATCGAGTGGAAGAAAAAAGAAGTCGCGAAAATTGACAAAGACAAATGTATCAAGTGCCTGACTTGCTTTGAAAAATGCAAGTTTGATGCCATCTTTTAAAGGCGTTCAGACATGATAACAGCATTTCTCATTATGGGAAGTCTCGGCGTGGTTATCGGCGTGGGCTTGGCATTTGCTTCGAAGGTCTTTTATGTGTATGTGGATCCGAAGATCGAGGCGGTCGAAGCAGCTCTGCCCGGAGCCAACTGCGGCGGATGCGGCTATCCCGGATGTTCCGCAAATGCCGAAGCCATTGTAAAAGGAAAATCTTCGCCCAATTCCTGTGTGGCAGCAGGACCTGAAGTAGGTCAGGCAATTGCCGCTTTGCTGGGCGTTTCCGTAGAGGCAAAAGAGCCGGATATTGCCAGACCCGGATGCAATTTCGGCGTCAACGATGCGGATCTGAAATTCATTTATGACGGCGTGAACAACTGCCGGGCTGCCGCAATGATCAGCGGTGGCATGAAAGTCTGCAATATCGGATGCTTGGGATTAGGCAGTTGTGCCAAAGCCTGTCCTTTTGGTGCAATTGAGATGGGTGCGGATAATTTGCCCAAAGTGGATGCAGCAAAATGTACCGGATGCGGAACCTGCGAGCGGGTATGTCCGAAGCACATTATTACGCTTTCGTCTGTAACTCGGCGTATTTTGAGAGAATATACTAGTGAAGACTGCACTACGCCCTGTCAGCGCGCCTGTCCGGCAGGCATTGATATTCGGGAATATATCCATCAGATCATGCTGGGCGATTATCGGAAGAGCGTACAGGTCATCAAAGAGCGCAATCCGTTCCCGACCGTGATCGGCAGAATTTGCCCGCGTCCGTGCGAAACCGAATGTCGGCGTCAGATGGCAGATGAACCGGTTGCCATCAACTGCCTGAAGAGATTCGTATCGGATTATGAAAAAGAAACTGGCAAACGGGTGATGCCGTATAAAGCACCGGCTACGGGTAAAAGAGTTGCCGTGGTCGGCGGCGGTGTCGAAGGCTTGTCTTCCGCATATTTTTCAGCAAGACTCGGACATGATGTTACGGTGTTCGAAGCCACCGAAAAAATGGGCGGTTTGCTGAGAAGCGCAATTGCCAAAGAACGCTTATCCGACACGATTCTGGACTGGGATATCAACGGTATTCTGGAAATGGGCGTTACTGCCAAGACCAAAATGGCGCTGGGGAAAAATGTGTTTATAGATTCTCTGCTTTCCGAAGGCTTTGATGCGGTATTCATGGCAACCGGAGGCTGGGACAGCAGACTTGCACGAAAAGCCGCGACTACGGTTGAACAGCCTATTCCCGGAACGTTTCTGCTGATTGATCTGCTGCGTTCCGGCAAAGACAATCCGCTTCCGATTCAGAAAGCCGACGCAGTGATTCTGGGCGGCGGAGAAGTTGCGATCAAGGCTGCTCAGACCTTGAAAGGACTCGGCGTCAAGAATATCACGATTATCGCCCGTGATCCCGAACCGCTGATGATAGATGACAAAGCTGTTACGGTGATCGGCAATGCGGCAATCTGCAAGCTTACGGGCGAAGGCAGATCACTGACCAGCATCGAATATGCGGATCTGACGAGTAAAGAAGCCAAGACTATTCCGGTCAGAAATCTGTTTATCGCATCCGGTCGTTTTCCCGAACTGATTTTCAGAAAAACCGATGATTCCAAAGCCGTGGGATGGGAAGCTTTCGAGCCTTACAAAAAGCCTGAATTTAAAAATGAAATCGGATTTTTTGCAGAAGGCGATGTGCTGACCGATTACAGCGCGGCAATCCGGGCTATCGGTGCGGGACGCCGGTCAGCGGCTTCGATTCATCAGCTGATGTATGGCATGGATTTGGCACTGGCAGACAATGTGCTGACCTGCTGCACCGTGATTCAGGATGTGGACAAAGTTGAAAATGTCAAACCCAGACCGCGTAACATTATGCCTCTTGCCGATGTCAAAGAACTGGCAAAAACCGGAGAGTTGGAAAAAGGATTTACGGAAAAAATGGCGCATTCGGAAGCAAATCGCTGCTTGCAATGCGGTCTGATCTGTTATGAACGGTCATAGACTGATAATGAACCCTCTGAGAGATCAATATCTCAGGGGGTTTGTGTATTTCAGATCTGATGAGCCTTTGCTGGAAAAAACGATGTAGAGCAGAATTGTATAACAAAGCACTGCAAGTACTGAGAAAACTTCGTAATACAATCCTATCGGAGCGAATATCAGCACGATCAGCCAATGAAAGAAAATCACGCTATCGGAATGCAGCAATATGGGAAAATCCCGATACCGGCAAATCACTGCAAGCCCGCTCAGATTCCATCCGTACAAAGATACAAACGCATGAAGTTTCAACAGAAATTTTGAAATATCCGGTGTGTAATATTCCGGAAAGAATCGGTACACCACAATATAGGCAATGCCGGTAATGGCTGTCCACAGCAGAAAAATCATGCCGGACAGCAGAAAGTTTTTCTGTTGCACCCGAACTCCGAGCGTGATGAATAAATACAGCATCAATATCACGGTCAGCGTCAGAATCGTGGTGATAATAACCTGAAAGATCAACATTTCCGCCAAGATAAAACCAAAAAATATGATAACACCGAGATTGATGGTCCAGAAGCAGAGATTTTTCAGAATACGGATATTCCGGCTGATATCATCTTTCATCAGCGAAAACATGACCGACCTGGTAATCAGTGACAACGGAAAGGAAAATCCGAGAAAAAAAGAGTTCAGTTTGAGCTTGGGGATGGTAATAAGGTGCAGATATTCGTTGTTCAGAATCACAAAACCCGAAATGGTCAGTCCGATAAAGAGACACAACAGAGATCCCTGATGAAATTTTTCATGCACCGGCTCGGAGTGCTGGTACAAATTGACTGTTAACCATGAAAATCTTTTAATTCTGATGCTTTCCAAAAGCAGCACCAAGATCAGCGCAATGAAGATTGCGGCAGGATCTATACAGAAAAAACAAAGTACAGCAAACCAAATTGCAAAAAGTCAAAAAAATATTATTTTTCTTGTAAGTTAATTAAAATTTTCTTT